>JAKIYB010000023.1 GCA_022708765.1 Armatimonadota bacterium
CTGTACGCGCTGCTTGCCGACGTGACGCCGCAGGTTGAGCGCTTCCTGTCCGCCAACGGCACCGATGATGCCGCCCGGGCACGCGCGCGGCAGGGACTGGCGGCCCAGGCTGCCGCACAGTATCGCTTGCTGGCCGATTTTGCGAAACTGGACCGTTGACTCGCACCATGGGAGACTGACATGCGCACGGCAACTATCACACGTACTACCGCGGAGACGCAGATCGCGCTGACGCTGACGCTGGACGGCACGGGCACGTCGCGGGTGGAGTCCGGCATCGGCTTTCTCAACCACATGCTCACGCTCTTTACCCGGCACAGCGGCTGCGACCTGACGGTGCAGGCGACGGGCGACACCGAGGTGGATGACCATCACCTGACGGAAGATATCGGCATCGTGCTGGGCCAGGCGCTGGCGCAGGCGCTGGGCGACAAGAAAGGCATCCGGCGCTACGGCGACATCCTGTTGCCGATGGACGAGGCGCTGATGCTGGCGGCGGTGGATTGCAGCGGGCGGCCGTACTTCGTGTGGGAGGTGGCGCTGCCGCAGCCGAAGGTGGGCACCTGGGACAGCGAGTTGGCGGAGGACTTCTTCCGCGCGCTGGCGGTGCATGGCGGGCTGACGCTGCACCTGCGGCTGCTCTCCGGGGTGAACACCCACCACATCGTGGAGGCGGCGTTCAAAGCCTGCGCCCGCGCCTTGCGCGAGGCGATGGCCCCCGACCCACGGGAAACGGGGGTGCCGAGCACGAAGGGGACACTGACCTAGCGGATCATTTGTTATGACAACCACTGTTCCCCCTCCCCCAGTATTGGGAGAGGGGGTCAGAGGGTGAGGGCGCGCCCGAAGGGGCGCTATGCAGGCTGTCATGATCAATGGCCTGTATCATTTCTCAATCGCGAGGTATACACCATGCTCTCCCGAACTGAATTCGAACAGGCTCAGTCCCGCGCGGCGGCCGCGCTGGCGGCGGCGGGGATCGTCATTACTCCCGAGGAACGGGCGAATATCGAGGTGGCGGACTTCGGGTTGAACGATCTGGAGCGGATCGGGCTGGAAATCGTCGTTTACGTCAACACTGAACGCTGCTGCGCGAAGGAGCTGGTGATGTTCCCCTGGCAGATTTGCCCGGAGCACCGGCACCCGGCGATTGATGGACGGCCGGGCAAAGAGGAGACGTTTCGCTGCCGGGCGGGGCAGGTGTATCTCTATGTGCCGGGCGAGCCGTCGGCGTATCCGATGGGACGCGTGCCGACCGAGCAGGCCGGGGCGTTTACGGTGTGGCACGAGATCGTGCTCAACCCCGGCGAGCAATACACGCTGGCGCCGAACACCCTGCACTGGTTCCAGGCCGGTCCCGAGGGCGCCATCGTCTCCGAGTTCTCCACAAAGAGCGTAGATGAGGCCGACGTCTTCACCGACCCGGATATCCAGCGCATGCCGGAGGTCGCGGAGTAGTCCCGCGGCCCCCCTCGCGGGACGTATGGAACAGGTGCGCGTAACGCGCGGCAGCGTGGCGACCCGCGCCGGGGCACTACTGCTCTGGTTTCTTCCGTGAAAGCCCCCCACGAAAGGAAGCTCCTCCTTCACGCGGAAAGAAGCAGCAACACCAGCGGAGGTATCTCCATGCCCGGTATCGCGTTGAATGAAGACAACAGCCACTACTTCGCCTCCCGCGCGGGGCAAGCGCTGGACCGCGAGGCCGTGGCAAGCTGGGTAGATCAATATGCCGACACGCAGGTGCGCGAACTGCTGCTCTGCCCGAACGCCATGCGCGCCAGCTATGCCAGCGCCGTTCGCGAGCCGATCTGGCATGGCTACGACCCCGACGGGCCGGATGACCAGCCGCTCTTCGCCAGCCTGCCGCCCGCGGGACGCGCCGGCGCGCGGAGGTGGGTGCATACCGCCTGGCAGTTGGCGCATGACGGCATTGATCCCTACGCCGTGTGGATCGAGCGCGCGCGACAACACTACCTTTCGCCGTGGATGACGATGCGGATGAACGACCTGCACGGGGTGGATGACGACGCGAATTTCATGCACAGCGAGTTCTGGCGCGCGCATCCGGAGTATCGCCGCGTACCCTACCGCTTCGCCGGCTGGACGGATCGCGCGCTGGACTACGGCCGCGAGGAGGTGCGCGACCATGCCATGCGCTTCATCCGCGAACTGGCGGAATGCTACGATTTCGACGGGTTGGAGCTGGACTGGATGCGCTTCGGCTACCACTTCCGACCTGGGTACGAGGCGGAAGGCGCGGAGCTGCTTACCGCCTTCACTGCCGAGGTGCGCAAGCTGCTCGACGGCTGGGAGCACACCCGCGGTCACCGCATCTTCCTGGGCGCGCGGGTGCCCTCGCGGCCGATGACCGCGCTGCGGTTGGGCATGGACGCCGTGGCCTGGGCGCGCAAGGGCATCGTTGACTGGCTGGTGGTGACGCCCTTCTGGGCGACCTGCGAAACGGATATGCCCATCGAGCTCTGGCGAACTCTGCTCGACGGTACGGGGGTGACGCTTTGCGCCGGATTGGAGGTGCTGCTGCGGCCGTATCCCGGTTACCCGGCTCATCCGTGCAACGCGCTGGAGACCGTGCGCGGAGCGGCGGCGGCCATGCTCGACCGCGGCGCCGACCGTGTCTACCTCTTCAACTACATGGATGGCGAGACGGCGATGGCCAACGTGGAGGAGGATTACGGCGCGCTGCTGCGCGAGGTGGGCGACCTGAAGACGCTGAAGGATAAACCGCGCCGCCATGTCGTCACCTTCGCCGATACCTGGGCGCCCGGTGAAGCGGAAGGATATTTGCTGCCTTCTGCCATGTCCGCCGGAAGCTGGAAAACCTTCCGCCTGCCCACCGGCCCGGCGCCGTCGGGCGCGTCGGAAGTCATCCTCGGCATCCAGGATGGTCTGGCCCTCGCCTACGACTCGCTGGAGGTCCGCGTCAACGGCGCCCCCTGCGCCTTCGCCGACGCCATCACCCTCGCCGACCCCAAACCCGCCTTCCCCACTTACGCCTACATCATCCCCGACCACACCCTCCACCGCGGCGACAACGTGGTGGAAATCCTCGCCCACGAAGCGGTCACGGTGGGATGGGTGGAGATAGCTGTGATATGAGCGGTGTCTTGTGCTGTGCACCCCGGATGGACGTATCGGGATCAGAGCCGCGTGTCAACGGTGAACGTTCCCGTTTCTTTCGAGGAGATGGTTGCGGTCTTCCCATCGAAGGAAAATTCCACCGCCGGTAGGGCGGCGTCTCGATATGGAAACAGCAATGTCGCCATGCGCAGCGGCAGTGCGGTGCGCAGAGACACGACCAGCGCCGGAGCTGGTTCGATTTTATTGTAGCCGTCGGAATACCATCCGCCACGCGGTTTCTCCTGGCCTTCCTCACGGGAAAGCCCGACGATCGGCCGGGTTGCCAGCGGCCACACGAGCAGGTTGGCATCGGGGAAAGCGGTGTGCGCGGATGCGTTGCCCACGATGAGTGGTCCCGGGGCGAACTGGAAGCGCGACATGATGTCGTGCTCGCCTTCGCCTTCCAGCGAGTCAAATACCACCCAACAGCGATCCCGCGCGAAGACGATCTCGCGGCGATGGGTGACGCGGATGGCATTCTTTGGGCCGTACCCCAGGTCGTAGATACCGCGGGCGCGTATGTCACCCGGCTGAGCCTGCCATCCCAGATCCAGGGGTTTTTTCGCGATCCAGGTATCGCGCCGCGTTCGGCTGTTCTGCCCCTGTCCATCTACCAGGATGGTCGAGTGCGCGTGTGTGCTGATCAGGTAATCGTAGTAAGACACGGCTGAGTGGTCGTAAAGATGGCGACCGGGATCAACGAGGAAGTTGCGCCCGTAGGCGAAGAGCCAGAATCCCAGCTTATCGTCATGCTGATGGCCGCGGCCGAAAGGACCGGCATCGAAGGCCAGGTACAGGTCGCCCTGATCCTGCCGCTGGCGCAGGAAGGCGACGCCGGCATACGGATACACCTCCGGCCCGAGTTTGTCGGCCGGCCGCAGAAACGCCTCCAGGCTTAATGCGGTCATCTGGCGAGTCAGATTTGGCACGGCACCCGGGTCGCTGTCGTTGAAGGCGACATGCTTGCTGCCGTCCGGCGTGATGGTCTGCTGACTATACTGCACCATCAAGCGCAGCGTGTCCAGGGTCGCCGGCGTCAGATCCATCCCGATCGCTCGCAGCGATCGGCAGGCATTCGCCAGGTTATTCACCACCACCTGGTGGTAGTGTGGCGTTAACTCGTCCTGCACGCCGTCGGGCAACACCTGGTCGGCAATTTGCGCAGCCAGCGAATCCCGGCAATAGGTGGCGAAACGCTCGGTGTCACGGAGCACCGGGAAACGCTCCAGCACGGCCAGCATGCCCATGCAGCCGATGGTCGGCCAGTTTCCTCCGTGGCCGTTGGTGACGATTTCCAGGTAGGCGAGGTGGTCATGCAGCGATTTCAGGATGCGCAGTAATTCCAGCGGTTCCACTTGCCCGTGATCAACCAGCGCATCGAGCGATTGGCTCCAGGCGCTGGCATGAATCGCCAGGTTCAGATACGAGCCAAAGGCATAGGGCTTCATCTGGAAGGACCGGCCGAAGTCACACTTCGCGATCCAATCGAGTATCAAGCCGACGGCTTTGCGACTGTAGCGCTCGTCGCCGGTGGCCCGATAAGTCTGGGTGAGTGGCGCCAGATAGGTGAAGCGGTTGAGATCATGCCCCCAGTGGGCTGTACCGGGGTTGGCATCCCAATCAATCGCTGCCGGCAACTGATGCGTCTCGCCATAGAAGGTGAAGCGGTTGGCGAGGGCGTCATCGGCCAGTGTTCGGGCCGCTGCTGTCAATTCAGGCTTCACGGCGGATGGTTGCTGCCGGCAGGCGGCGAGCACTGCCGCCAGCGCGCGGGGCAGATCCCCGGCCTGACGCGCGTCTGCCAGCCCGGGGATGCGTCCGGGATCAAGCAGCGCCAGCGCCTTCCAGGCGAACTGCTCGTCCGTCAATCCTTCTGGGTCGAACGAGCCCAACACGGCGAAAACGTCTTGCCGATTCTGCGTTTTCAACTGTGGCAGGTCGGCCCGTGAGTAGAGTCGGCGCGTCGGCGGGAGGTTTGGATCTTCAGCATGCACAGGCATAGGTCTCACTCCATACAGGCAGAACAACACCAGGAGGATCGGCCAAGCGATTCTCTGGAGAAGATTTACGATTCCGATACGCGGCAGAGTATGCATTGCTTTACGTTTTCAGTAACCCTGCCGCAAATACCTGCTCGGATGTTCATGAGATCGTTTCTAATACTACTACCGTCTTTCATCCACTACCCCCTGAAAGGAGGGTGCGAACGAGAGCAAGGATGCTGAAGCTCTCTGCTATTGAATAGCGCTCTGCTCGGTACCCGGTTGGCCTGCCCGAATCATTGCGTCCCTGCAGAGGGACGCCTGGCCGTATGGCCTCGCAGGGGGTACTTCAGTGCCCGCATTCCCTATTCATATGTCAATGAGCTTCAGCGTGCGTATGCTGGTTCGCCACCTTCTTCAGGGGGTGGCGAAAGGGATGTGCGGTAGTAGGACTAAGTGGAAAACCTCACGTTACGCTGATGGTTCCGCCGGCAAATACTCCCGCAAAAACCCATACCACTCCACCTCCTGCGGCAGCGTGTCTTCGCGCAGTTTCGCATCGTGCAGGAGGGCGATGGCCTCTTCCACCGAGCCATACATTTCCTCATCAATGGCGCCGAATTTATACACCAGCCGGATGAGCGATTCCGCCGGGGTGTAGCCGAGGTCAATGAGGTAGCCGACCAGGAAGGTGTTGACGGCTTCCGGATGCTGCTCGTAGCGCATGAGCTGTTTGAAGAGGATGGTCGCGCAGCGCTGGGTGGTGTCGGGATAGAAGCTGGCGATGAAGATGAACGCGTGCGCCGCGCACACCCGCGCCATCTCGTCCTGCTCGTCATCGGCGAGGAAGGCCGTCAGCGCGGGGAGCGCCGGCGCGCCGATGAGCCCGAAGACCGCCGGCAGATCTTCGCCGAGGGTGTCATCATCATACGTGTAGGGAATGAGCGCGATGAGCACCTCAACCCCCTCCGCCGCGCGCAGTTCGCCCAACGCCCGCGCGGCGTGCAGCGGCGCCCAGTATTTCCGCGATTCCACCGGCGCCTCGATCAGCGCCATATCCGACGCCATGCGAATCAAGCCGGGAATCTGCTCGCGCGTGATGCCCATCGCCGGATAATTGGGCCAGGGTTCGCGAAAGCCGCCCGGATCGCCAAGTTTGAGTAACTGGTCAACCGGCGCGTCGTAAGCCGGGGTTGCGGTCATGCCATGTCCTCCGGGGAAGCGCTATCATATTGTACCGGAATTTACGCCCGCATGGAGATACCCGCGCCATCAATTTCACTCCCCAACCAGGGGACAGCTCCAATACTGTTGCTTGATGCATAATGTCATGTGACCCGCATCGGTGTGAGATATCCGTAAAAGCCCCGTTCACGGGGCGCAGTTCGGTAGGCCGGCGCTTTAGGGCCGGCCAGGTGCGCGAGCCATCGCCTTTGTCGTAAAGCAACAGTATTGATGCCTGCACAACAAACACCCGCTTGACAAACAAACGTATTTGTGCTACACTCCTACCCGTACCATGACAACCGCATACCGCCTGTTCGCATGAATACGATAGAATTGGGGGTCTTACCATACTTTCTGCAAAAAAACAATCTTTTATTTTCTCGGCAAACGTTCGCATGCCTGCTGGTTTGTAGTAGCGCCGCAACCTTAGCAAGGCGCGTCCGACCAGGCAGCCTGATCATAGTTCTCCGCCAAAGCCCCGTTATGCTCTTTGATTCTTAAATACGACTATGCCCAGCAGCGGCTCGCTCCCCCCTATCCGGTGCGTCCACGCAGGTGGACGCCTGGCGCGAAGGCGCCTCGCAGGGGGTACTTCAGTGCCCGCATTGGTAACCATAACGCCATTCATGAATCAAAGAGCATCACGGGGCGTCGTTCGGTAGCTCGGTTCTTTAGGACCGAGCGAGTGACCGTCAACCAATTACCCCCCGTTTTGCGATTTTGCACAAAATTAGGGGGTAACGACGGGGGGTAACGGGGGGTAACGGGGAGTATGCGACACGCCTTCGTCGGCCGGCGCGCGTTTAACCGCCCCCTCCCGCCGGGCATTACTACCATGACTTTCGTACCGGGATACCGCTTATGCTCATGCGATACTGCTGCCTGATCCTCATCACCGTCGCCGCCGTTCTTGCCGGCGCGCAGGCGCCGTATACCCCCCCGGCCTACCTGCAGGTGCTGGCGGGGAAGGCGCCGCTGCGCATGCTGGTAGCGTCACGACAGACGATGCTGGCCTGGAAAGGCGAGGCGGCGGTGACGGTGGTGAACGGCCTTGACAACAAGGTCGCGCTGGCCATGAAAGCGGGGGAGACGCTGGGCATCGCGCGGGGCGCGGACGGCGTCACCTCGCTGCGCAAGGACGGCGCCAACCTGTGCGCCGCGCCGAAGATCGTCCGGCTGGAATCCAAAGGCGCCATCAAGCTCTGGACGCCGACGCCGGACGTCTGGGCGGTCTATCCGGCACCCGTGCTCATCACCACCCTTCCGGACGGCACCTTCAGCGCGGCGGCGGAACTCCCGTTGGAGGAATACCTACGCGACGTGCTGCCCGCCGAGGTGCTCCCCTCTTTCCACCCGCAGATGATGCGCGCGCAGGCCATCGTGGCGCGCACCTACGCCCTCTGCAAACTGGGACGCCACGCCGATGAAGGCGCCGATGTCTGCGCCGATGTGCACTGTCAGGCGTATGGCCCCGCGAGCCGCCGTTCAAAGAGCACCGAGGAGGCGGTGACGGTCACCAAAGGCCTCATCCTCCTCCACCGGAATAAGCTGGCGGAACCCTATTACAGTTCCTGCTGCGGCGGCATCACCGACGACGCCGGCTATGTGTGGGGACCGGAATACGCCCGCCCCTACCTGGAAGGCGTGCTGGATTCCGCGCGTAACAAGAACCCGGATGACGTGAGTATCGCCGAACTGCTGGGGATGAAGGACGGCTACTGCAAAGCGTCGTCGAGCTATCGCTGGGAGCGCCGCTATACCGCCGCCGAGGTAAACACGCTGGTGGCGAAGAACCTGCCCATCGTCACCGGCGACCCACAGGTGAAGATGACGGTGGTGAGCGACATCCGCGTGGAAGAACGCACGCCACGCGGGCGCGTCTCAACCCTGCGCGTGGAAGGCGGCGGCGCCAGCATCCTCGTCTTCGGCGATCAGGCGCGCTGGCTCTTCGGCTCCGGCGTGCCCGGCGGCGACGGCCTGTGGAGCGCGCTTTTTGATATCACCATTACCCGTGACGCCGCCGGTAAAGCGGCATCCTACCTCATTCGCGGCGGCGGCCGCGGCCACGGCATCGGCCTCTGTCAGTGGGGCGCCGAAGGCCGCGCTCGCGCCGGGCAGACCTTCCGGCAGATACTCCACGCCTACTATCCGGGCACGCGATTGAGCGACGAAAAACCGTAGCCGCTTCCTGGCATTGGGTATCCGCGCCGCCATCCGCCACTGGCGCCAATGCGCCAACATCGGGTATACTAAGCGTCACGGAGATACCGGTGCGATGACCCCTGACCAGGAGACATTTTGCCTCGAATTGATCACCCATGCCGGCCTGGGCCGGTCGGAGGCCTACGCGGCGCTGCGCGCGGCGAAGGCGGGCGATTTCGATGCCGCCGCCGCGCATCTGGCGGAGGCCGAGCGCGCGCTGGGACAGGCGCACGCCGCGCAGACCAAGCTGCTGGCGGGCGAGGCGCAGGGGGTTGGGATGACACCGAGCCTGCTGCTGGTGCACGCGCAGGATCAATTGATGACCGCCATCGCCGAACGCACTCTTATCGCCGAACTCATTGAGCTGTACCGCCGCCTGGAGGCTTCCCATGCCTGCTGATGCCGTCATTATCAACGCCGATGATCTGGGCCTGTGGCCGTCCGTGGACAAGGGCATTTTCGATGCCTGGACCGCCGGGGTCATCAGCGACAGTTCCGTCTTCGCCACCGCGCCCAACCTGCCGGAAGTGCTGCGCCGCGCCACCGCTTTTGGGCTGCCGGTGGGCGTCCACCTGAACCTGACGAACGGCGCGCCGTTGAGCAATCCGCGCGTCATCCCCGGCCTCGTCACCGAAGAGGGCCGATTCATGAAGCGCCGCCAGTGGCAGCGCCCGGTCTCGAAAGATCAGATTCGCCGGGAATTCCTCAAGCAGATCGAAGCAGTGATGGCCTGCGGCGTGCAGCCCTCGCACCTGGACTGCCACCATCACGTGCAGCTCTTCATGGAAGTGCAGGAGGTGCTCGTGGAGATGGCTGAGCGCTTCAGCCTGCCCGTGCGCGCGGTGGATCCCATCATGCGCGACATCATCCGTGAATCCGGCATCAACACTCCCGACCACTTTTCCATGCAGTTCTACAACGTGCAGGCTACGGTGGAAACGCTCATCGAGTTGGTGGAAAGCACCCCAAACGGCGTGCTGGAAATCATGTGCCACCCCGGGTACGAGGACGCGAACTGCCCCAGCTCATATAACGAGGAGCGCGCGCGCGAACTGATCGCCCTCACCGACCCGCGCTGGCGCACGTTCATGGCCGCCCGCGGCATTCGCCTGATCGGGTACGAGCAGCTCTCCACCGACACGACCCGGGTGTGATGCCAGAGATGGAATAGGCAAAAACGGCGCCTGGAAACGGGCGCCGTATCGTGGCAAGTAACGATGATCAATTGCCAGTATCCTTCTCCTCTTCCGCCTCTTTGCGAGCCGCGGCAACCAGATACTCACCAAAAGCTTCCTCGCGGTCGTGACCTTCCGCCTGCATGCGCGCCCAGCGCTCGCGCGTATCCCGCACGCCGCTGATGAAGGCGAGGGCAAGTAACAGCGTGGCGACGACAAAGAAGAGGGTGGCGGTGGCGCCGCCAAGCAGCGTGCCCAGTCCGGCGACCGCGAAGGCCAGTCCCAGCAGCAGCAGGTACAGGCGGGTGCGCCCGAGCGCCAGGTACGTGAGCGCAATGGCGATACCAAGGCCAATCAGGATGAGCGCGACCGTCATCGCATCCTCCCTCCGGCTAATCGCGCCGGGTCACCTGCAGATCCACGCGCACTTCCATCCCCTCCACCACGCGCAGGCCGTCGGGCACTTTCAAGCGCACGGTGCGGGTTTCGTCACGCCGCAACTTGCTCACATCCAGCGGCTCCGTCTCCAGATAGGCGGGCTGGCGCGCCAGGTTGGCGGGATCGCCGCTCAGCGTCACCTCGTCGGGACGCACCTTGTCTACTTTCACGTCAAACCCCGCCGGACGGTTGCGCAGCTCCGGCGGGCGCACCGCCACGCGCCGGGTGGTCTGCTCGCCGGTGAGCGAGGCCGCGCGCACCTCCACCGAAGGCGTGAGGATGCGCACCTGCGTGCTGGGTTTATTTTCCACGGTGATGGCCTGTGGCTCCAGCGAGCGCGGCTTGGTGAGGGGGATGGTCGGATCCACCGCGACGGTGACGTATTTAATCGCATCCAGTTCTTGCTGAGAACGCGCTTCCACGGTAACCGTATCGGGTTCCAACTCATAGGAGCCGACGGTGGTGCCCACTGGCGGTGAAACAATAAAAGAAACCTTCACCCGAAACTGATCCTGTACCAGCCGGGTCACCACCAGCGTCGGCTTCACCATCGGCAGCACCGTGACGCCATCCGGGCCGCTCACGATCGCCTCCGCCTGGATATTCGAGCGCGCGCCGCTTACGCGGGCGGTGTTCACATGCGCAACATCTACCACCGCGCGCACATCCTGCGGCAGCAGCTCTTTCACGACGTTCTCGCGCCCCTTCACGCCGATGCGGATGGAGCCGCTATCCGGATGCAGTTGCACATCAAAACCCGCTGGCGGCGTGCCTTTCAGGTTGACGGGCACCAGCAGCATGCGCGAGGTATCCGGCCCGCCATACACGAGGCGTACATAAATCCAGAGAAATATCGCCAGCACGATGGCCAGCACCGCCGGCGCGGCATTCGGGCGCATCATCGCGTCACCTCCCCGCTGGTAACGCCGTCACTCTCCGCTTTGGGTTTTGGGGGTTCGCGGCGCCAGAAAGGCCGGTTGCCCTCGGTCGGCGGCGGCTGCAGCAGCGCCAGCAGTTTCTCCTTCAGGCCGCCCACCGACAGGTTGCTGATCATCTCGCCCTCCACGGCCAGCGAAATCGCCCCGGTTTCCTCGGAGACGACGACCACTACCGCGTCCGTCACCTCGCTCAACCCGATAGCGGCGCGGTGACGGGTGCCGCTGCGCGGGCTGTCGTCGCGGCTGGTGAGCGGAAAGAGGCACATCGCCGCCGCCACCTGGAATTGCGAGATGACCACGCCGCCGTCGTGCATCGGTCCGCCGGGATGGAAGATCGTCTGCAGCAACTCGCTGGACACCGTGCCGCCGATGCGCCGGCCGGTGGAGATGATGTCGTTCAGGCCCACCTCGCGCTCGATGGCGATCAGCGCGCCGATCTTCTTCTCGGAGAGCCGTCGCGCCGCGCGCACTACGTCGTTAATGGCAGCCACGATGTCCTGATTCGCCGCCGGCCGGAACGCCTCGCGCAGGAACTTGCCGCGCCCGAGCTGCTCGATCACCAGACGCAGTTCCGGCTGGAAAAGGATAATAAGGGTGATGACCCAGTTCTGCAGGATGACGGAGAGCATCCAGTGGGTGACTTTCAAACTGAGGAATTGCGCCCCCGCCACCAGCACCATGACGGCGACGAACCCTTTGATGAGCTGGACGGCGCGCGTGCCGCGCACCAGGCGCAGCAGGAAGAAGATGCCCAGCGCGACCACGAGAATGTCGAAGACATCCGCGATGCCGAAGGGCAGAAATATCTGCTTCAACCACGCGAAAAAGGTTCCCATACGCTCACCCGCCGCCCCCCGCGGCTCGTTCCCATCTTACCAGAGAGACGGGGAGAGCGTCCAGACATATCGGGATTAAGCATCATGATCGAGTGGAAGAATAATCTCGTGACGCCCAGTTCCCCACAGCGCGGCTTTGACGCACGAATATCTCAGTGTTATGCTGGAGAGGAGGCGGCGCGTGAGAGGCGCGTCCGGCTTGACACCGAATGATGCGATCTGCTAGACTTGCCCGGTTTATGAAGGTGACGCTCGCCAGACAGTGGCGCGCAGTGCTGCTTGTGCTGGTCGCGCTCGCGGTGATCAGCCTCGCCGGCTGCCGGAAACCGTTCGGATTCTTCGAACGGCCGGCACCGTCCCCCACCCCGCGCACGTCCTCGACGCAGCCGCGGGACCTGGGAAGGGCTGCCATCCAGACCGTGACGGATTACGTCGCGGCGCTGGACCTCAGTCCGGGTCACGCGCCCGACTACGATGCCGCCTACGCGCTGCTCTCGCGCGCGTCACAGTCATACCATTCGCGCGCGGAATTTCAACGCGCGCATGAGGCCATGAAGGGGATGCCCCAGTACGACCTCGCCGCGGCGAAAACCACGCTGAAAGGCGATACCGCCACCGTGGTTGTGCCGCTGGAGGAGGATCCGGCTACCAGCGCTTTCCAGCTCGTCCTCGAGGGCGGCGCCTGGAAAGTCGTCTACCGGGGTGGCGCACCCGGCATGCCTTACGCGGAGTGATCCGCACGGCACCGAAGGGAGAAGCCAGATGAAAGTGATCCTGACCGAAGAGGTCGCCGGGCTCGGCGAACCCGGAAAAATCGTGGACGTGGCGCCGGGTTACGCCCGTAACTACCTCGTCCCGCGCAAGCTGGCCGTCTACGCCAGCAAGGCCAGCACCCGCGAGATGGAACATCACCGCCAGCGGTTGGAACGCAAGCGGCAGAAACTCGTTGCCGCCGCCCGCGGCATCTCTGAACGCATCAACGGCCAGACCGTCACCATTGACGCGAAGGTCGGCCAGGGCGGCAAACTGTTCGGCGCGGTGACCACCAGCGATATCGCCGATGCCCTCAAAGCACAGCTCGACGTCGAGATTGACCGCCGCAAGATCCACCTCAGCGAACCGATTCACACCGCCGGTCTGCACAGCGTGGACGTGCATCTGATGGGCGACAGCCATGCCACCCTGCAGGTGCAGGTGGGCAACCCGGAAGACGCGGCTACCGCCGCTGCGCCGAAAGAAGCCCCGGTCGAAGCCCCGGTCGAAGCGCTCGCGGAGGAGACCGCAGAGTAAAGCGAACGACACGGAGACCCAACGCGAACCGGGCGCGGCATCTGCCGCGCCCGGTTCGCGTTGGGATATCCCGGAGAGCGAGAGCGAGATTACCTCGCCGCCGCCAGCCGCGCGGCGATTTCCTCGTCCGTCGGGAACGTGCCGGTGAGGGAGACCAGCCAGCCGCTTGCGGCGTCCTGTTTCCATGCCTTGAGCGCGTTGGTGACATCTTTGCCATTCAGCGTCACCCGCGGCTTCGCCTTCGCACCGGTGATGAAGAGGACCGAGGCGACCGGAACATCCGGCTTCGGCAGGTATTTATCGCCGAAGGCATGGTAGGTGATGTCAATCTCGCGAGAGTCTTTCACCGCCCAGCGCCCCATGGACAGCGCGCCGTCAGCGACGACCGTCACCCCGCCCGGCTCACGGAAGCGGTAATCAAGGTAGTTCGGCAGCGGGTTGGTCGCCACGTAGAGCCGCTGTTTCGGGAGGGCGTGCAGGAACATCGGCAGTTCGGGATGGCGCGCGCCGCGCTCGACGACCGCGCCCAGTTTCTCCAGCCGTTTCCGCCCCATCTGCGACAGCGGCGTGTCCTGCCAGAGTGCATTGTCCCGCATGACGGCGTAGGGGTCCGCGCCGTTCACCGTGAAGGCATCCCAACTCGCGGCCAGTGTGTCCTTGCCGCGCTGGTATGTTATCGCGCCATCGTGCCTGACAGCCACTTTGGCGCCGCGCATTGCCGCGCGAAACTTGTCGAAGCTGCCGTATTCGTTCACGTCGCCCATCTCCACCACAAAACCGGTCTGGCTGCCATCGAGCCGCTTCAGCGTATCGGCGGGGATGGCGGTATCGCGCTGATACAGGTAGGCGTTGATGAGCAGCGCCGGCTGGATATTGGTACTCTCGTGATACGCCTGGGTTTGCGGCAAGCCGGCTTCCAGCCGAACCTCGACATCGCGGCCAAAATCGCCGGTAGGCAGCGGGCGAAGGGCGAGGTAGCTGACGCCATCCTGAATGGTGATCACCTGCCCAGACTTCGCGACGGCCGGCAGCGCCGTCACTGGCGTGTCATCCACGAAAATGCGCCACGTTGCCGGCTGCTCGTAGTTGAACAGCGCGGCCGAACACTGCACGCTCGTGATCTCCTGGGCGGGCAACTTCCGCTGGCCGAACTGGCGCTCACCGGCCTGTTTCGCGATGACGTCCGCCTGCGGCCGCGCCAGCATGATGAGCGTGCCGCCCCGCTGATAGCAGCGATATTTCCCCTGTGCGCTGATGGTGCCTTCCAAGTCGTTGCCCACGGTGGTGGAGTTGAAGCCGATCCGCAGGTCGAGCGTGCCGATGTCGCGCATGCTCGCGGGGAGTTCCGCCTTGCGCCGCCAGTGTCCGAGGACGTGAATGCGCTGGGGTGACAGCCGGATGCTGCTCAACCCGTAATTCATGCCGAAATGAGTGCTCACCCAGTCGCCGTCGGCCACCACTTTCTTCTCGGCCATGGAGAACCAGGGCAGCGGTTTTTCGTCAATCATCTCACCAAGCCACGGCTCCGACCACGGGCCGGACAGGCTCTGGAGCGCCACCGTCGCCGCCGGGTAATCGTGCCCCCAGGCGCTGATCGGGCGCCGACTTTTCCCATCCGGCGCCTGCATCGTCAGATCTGGCAGCGCGCCGGTCTCCACATCGCAGAGCGCGCCACGCGGCGACAGCACGTGCAGGATGTGATACAGGCCGTCCTGCTGGCCGAGGACGTGCTCGAAATAGGTGCGGGAAGCCGGGCCAATGAGCTTCCTCAGGTTCGGGTGGTAACCGTTGGCCAGGTCGTTCACCGTTTTGAAGAGGATGCTCTGGCCGGCCATTTTATCTTCGGGCTGCTCGCAGAAATCGGGGAAGAGCTTGTTGCCGGCGGTGGCAATGGCCCAGTAGTAGTGGTCAATATATTCCTGGCCGGCGCCAGAATTATACGTCCACAGCCAGAAGGGGTAGGTCATCAGGCCGGCGCGGCCATCGGCCATCGCGTGCTCCGATCCGATAATCTGCCCGTTGAGCAGCGCGCCGGAAGAGGCGCTGCTGTTGAAGTTGGCGGTACTCATCATGCGGGTGAAACCGGAGCGATAATAGCTCTTGTTGCCGCGCCAGTCGCCGGTTTTTTTATAGTACGTGTCGCCCTGGCCCCATTCCGCCTGCTTGCCGGTGGCGTCCACGCCCACGCGCGGATCGTCGGCCATCGGGTGAATGATCTTGCCGGTGAGGTCGCCGAAATCTTTGCGCTGCTTGTCGGTCATCGCCGTCTCGCGGCCAGGCATCAGCCAGGCGGTCCAGCACCGGATGACGGAGTCTTGCACCGGGCCGGGCATGGCATCGCGGTAATTGTACCACTGCGTGACGTTGTCGGCGGCGGTGAGGTGCCCTTCCCAGGAACGCGGCGGACGGCCATGCACCCAGTCGAGCCAGGCGAGGTAAACGGCGTGATCCTTCTCGTCCGCGGGAAGTTCCACGCGCTTGCCCGCCGCTTTCGTCGCCGCCTGCGTCGCTTCGTGAATGGCGCGGTTGATGACGTGCTGCGGCAGCACGCGATAGTAGAACGGCTGCACGACGCCACCGGATTCCAGGCCCATCAACTGGCGCACGCGCGCGTATTGCCACTCCGGCATCCAGGCCGGCTTTGCCAGGAAGCGCGCGTTCATCGCCGTCACATCTGAGGGCGTGGGCACCACGGCCGTGGACACGCCCACCGGCTGCTCCGCGTGCTTCGCCGCCAGCGCCGATACATCGGCGGCCGGAGCCAGCGCCACTGTCTCCGCCTTACCGGCCTTCAACGTGACCACCAGTTTCGGCTGCTTGATGAGGATGGCGCGCGGGCCGGTGCTGATAGCCCACTCATACGCGCCCTGGAAGTAGCGGGCGTCGTAGACTTCCCACTTGCTGACGATGAAGCCGCAGTCCGCGAGCACGCGCAGCCGCGCCGCCGGCGTTTGGCCGTAGGCGGCATCGGTGAGCAGGGCGGTGACATCCATGCGGCCGTCGGGCTGGTAGGAGGAGACTTCCGCCGGGCCGAATTGCGCCGGGAAGCGATCTTCCGTCGTGTCGGTGGCGCCGTAGCGTTTCCAGTAGATGGCGCCGTTGACGGCGGCGTTATAGGTGGGGCCGAACTGCGCGTTCGCCTGCCAGGGCTTGCGCAGCGCGTGGGCAACGGCGTGCCAGTTCGGACGCTGGGCGCGGTACAGCTTGTCGCAGTCCCAATTCGTGCGGTAACGATAGCCATCGGGTCCGGGATAATCCACGCGCCCCTGCGGCCAGAGTTCCTCGTCAAGATAGGGCAGCACCAACTCGACTTTCTCGATAACCTGCCCTTTCGCCAGCGCCGCGGCAATCCCCTCCGCCGCGCCGGGGAAGCGCACCAGCAGGCTGCGATGCACGGCGTCGAAGGCCAGCGGGCCGGGAGTGGCGCCGTCCCACACCGCCGTCTGCCCGCGGTCCTTCACCACGGCGTCCGTCACCACGCGCTTCCCGTCCTCCGCCACCGGGATGGGCATATTCCAGTGCGCGCGGAAGCCGCTCATCCCCGCCGTTTGCGGAGCGTCGAAGGTGAGGATTTCAGCATACGCCGCCAGCATGGCCAGCAGCAGGGACAACAGCAACATGGTTCGTATAATCATCGGTTTCTCCCGGCGTAACACGAAGCATTAAAGCGCTTCATCATCAATATTTGACATTGATGCGGCATCTCCTGTTTCGCGGAAATAGTTGGCGGACACAAAGATTATAAGGTACGGCTGTCATCTTCTTCGCTTGACGCATAACCTCTCCTCCCCAGCCCTCCTCCCCTGATGCTCTTTGATATTTGAATAGCACTCTGCTCGGTACCCGGTTGGTCCGCGCGAACCGTTGCGTCCCTGCGGAGGGACGCTTGGCCGCATGGCCTCGCAGGGGGGTACTTCAGTGCCCGCATTCCCCCCATAGCACTATGCATTAGTCAAAGAGCATCAGGGGAGGAGGGCTGGGGAGGAGAGGTCACGAGAGCCGGAAGTGTTACTAGTCACCATCTTTGCGGACACCCGATTGATTTGGCGGACGCGTTTCCTTGACCCCATCCCCGCCGTGTGGCACAATGACGGTGCCGACACCCCGTATCCCGTGAGCGTAACGGGCACCCGTGCCGGCGGAGTGAATGATGGAGACACCACATACTAATCCGAGTGAGGATATCCGCACCGACTTCATCCGCGAGGCGGTGAAGGACGACCTGCGCGCGGGGCGTTTTGACCGCGTGCACACGCGCTTCCCGCCGGAGCCGAACGCCTACCTGCACATCGGCCACGCCAAAGCGTTGTGGATTGACTACGGTATCGCGCTTGACTTCAACGGGAAGTTCAACCTGCGCTTCGACGACACCAACCCGGCGAAGGAAGAGCAGGAATACGTGGATGCCATCATCGAGGACGTGCGCTGGATCGGCGCCGATTTCGAAGACCGCATCTTCTACGCCTCGGATTACTTTGAGCAGATGTACCAGTGGGCTATTGAGCTGATCAAGAAGGGCAAGGCCTACGTGTGCGATCTCTCCGCCGAAGAGGTGGCGCGGACGCGCGGCACCATCACTGAGCCGGGCACGCCCAGCCCCTATCGCGACCGCACCGTCGCAGAGAACCTTGACCTCTTCGCGCGGATGCGCGCGGGGGAGTTTCCGGACGGCAGCCGCACGCTGCGGGCGAAAATTGACATGGCCTCCGGCAACCTGAATATGCGCGACCCGGTGATGTACCGCATCCTGCATCAGGAGCACCATCGCCAGGGCGACAGGTGGTGCATCTACCCGATGTACGACTGGGCGCACGGGCTGGAGGACTCTATCGAGGGTGTCACGCATTCGCTTTGCTCACTGGAATATGAGAATCACCGCCCGCTGTATGACTGGTTTATCGACGCGGTGAACCAGGGCCGAACCGACGACGGCAGCGGCCCGTGGGGGAAGAAGATTCATCATCCGCAGCAG
>JAKIYB010000240.1 GCA_022708765.1 Armatimonadota bacterium
GCCGCCGCTCCCCTCAACGGTGACGACCGCTTGCTCGGTTACGTCTCCCCCAGCGTCGGGGCAGTACGTTTTGGTTGGGACGCTCCACTGCGGGTGAACGGTGTGGAAATCGCTATCCGTGATTACCCGCGCATGGAGAATCCCTACGCGCGGGTGGCGTTCGGCGATACGCGCCTCACCATGCGGTGCAGCGAGGAGGCGCTGATGGTGGAGTTGCCGGGATAGAGGATAGCATGGGTGTTCTGGCGCGGGCATTAATGCTCTTTGACAAACGAATAGCGCTATGGTGGGGAACGTGGGCACTGCAGTACTCCCTGCGGGGCCATCCGGCCAGGCGTCCCTCGGCAGGGACGCACCGGTTCGCGCAGACCAACCGGGTACCGAGCAGAGCGCTATTCAAATATCAAAGAGCATAAATACCCCCCGCGAGGCGTGTCGGCCAAGCGTCCACCTGCGTGGACGCAATGAATTTGATGGGTTGAAAAGCAAGTTGTGGTGTGCTTGACCGGTAACTTTCCCGCTTCTCGCGAGTCAAAGCGAATGTAAGTGGCCATTCGGCCCTCACCCCCTGTCCCTTTTCCCAATCCTGGGAGAGGGGGATGAAATGAAAAGTTGATCTTCACCTGTGGAGGTTCCGATGCGGTATGTAGTGTTGGCGTTGATGGCATGCGTGCTGCTGCCGGCGGGGGCGGCGGTGACGAAGAGCTTTTCGATCACCGAGCCATTCGGGTTGGCGTGGGGGCCGGACCGGGTGAGCTATGTGGTGGAGTTCCCGCAGGGGCAGGTGACACCGAACGGGGTGGCGCTAAAGGATACCGCCGGACAGCCGGTGGCGGTGCAGCTCTCAGATATCACTTACTGGGATGCGAAGAAGAAATCGGTGAAGTCAGCCACCGTCTCTTTCATGGCAACGCTGGCGCCGCACGCGAAAGGCACATGGACGCTGACCGCCGGTACGAAGGCGGTGAAGCAGCCGAAAACGGACCTGGAGGCGGCGCACGCCAAAGCGTCCATCGTGCTGACCACCGCGAAGACGGGTATTCGGCTGCCGGTCGGCGCGATGACCTACGCACAGCCGATGGCGGCGGATGGCGTGCCGCCGCCCATTCAAGGCATCCGACTGAGCGACGGCCGCTGGATCGGCAAGGGCTGGTGGGAAACCGAGCGCCCGTGCCTGGGCTACAGCGCGACGCTGACCGATGCTGGTCCAGTGTTCGCCCGCGTGGCGCTGAGCTACACCTTCGCCGACAACACCTTTTATACAGCGACGGTGGAATTGAACGCCGGGCAGGACCTGGCGGTGATTTCGGAAGAGTTCAATCTTTCCGACGGCAAACGCTACGCGATGCCGGAGCAGGGCGGGGCGAAGCCGGGAGACACCTTCGCCTATGTGAAGCCGCATTTCGTCTCGAAGACCGACGAGATGATGTGGGACTGGTGGTGCCCCAGTTCCGGGCTGGTGCCCTCGCCGAACTGCTACCGCTTCGCCTTTTACCAGGGGTTCCAGCCGGACAGCGCGGAGATTGCCGGCCGCACACCGCACGAATATATGAAACCCGGCGATGGCGGTCTGAATTATGGCAAAGACGGCCGCGTTATCAGCTTAAACGCCTGGAGCCAGTGGGTGGGCGACGAGTCCTTCTACTTCGGCGCATACAACGCGAAGGGCGGCGCGGATGAGCTGGCCATCGTGGCGCTGCGGCCGGGTGAATGGCTACACCCGGACCTTGACCCGCACCCGAACAAGACGCTGAAGCAGTATGTGCAGACGAACAACCTGTGGATTGACCGCGCGACGAAGCCCGACCTGATCCTGCGCGCGCCGACGATGCTGGGCAAACGCGTCTACGGCATCGGCGTGCTGCAACGGAAACCGGTGACTACCACCACCGACACCAACCTGCCGGTTTCCTTTGGCGATGCCCCTACCGGCGTGGTCCCGGCGCTGGATAAGGACAACACGCCGAAGGTGAAGACGGGAACCGGCACGGAGATCATGCTGCGCCACATTCGCCTGGGCCGGCTGGAGCTGAATACGGTGAAGGACTGGGTGGTGGATTACCCGGAAACCTCAAAATACCCGCGGCTGTTCGTGGATGCCGGCGACCTAGAGCGGATGCGCAAGCGCGCCAAACAGAACCTGGCTGACCAGCAACACCTGCGCTGGGTACGCTGGTTAAACGACGGCAAGCCGGCAACCGGGCAGCAACTCATCAACGAGAGCCTGGCCTTCCTGACAAACTTCTGCCAGACCTTCGCCCTCACCGACTACGGACACATGATGTATGCCATCAACACCGGCACCATCGCCCACCAGGTGGATATCGCGCTGGCGGTGCCGGAGATCACACCGGAGCAGCGCGCGCAATTCCTGCGCCTTTCCGCGCTGAACCTGTACAACAGCCTGGCGGACAACTACGTGCCACCGCGCCGCGCGGGTTTCGCCTGGGGGTCGGCGAATATGCAGGCGCAGTTGCGCGCCCGCGGGGCGCTGCTGGCGGCGCTGCTGCCCAACCATCCGGACGGGAACGCCTGGCGGCAATACCTGGCGGGATGGGTGACGGCCTATACCGAGTCGCAGGTGAACGAAGCCGGCGCCACGCTGGAATGCCCGCACTACGGCGGCATGGCGGTGGAATTGGGCGTGGTGCCGCTGCTGGCGCTGTCGCACTGCGGCGATATTGATACCTCCGCGGCAATTGCCCGCTACAAAGCGGCGGCCCGTCACCGGCTGGGCACGCTGTTGCCGTGGGACCTGCGCGGCAACATGCGCTCGGTTCCGCCGGTGGGCGACGGGTACTACGATAGCGACGGCACGTTCATCATGATGGCGGCGCTGCTGGAGAAGGCGGACCCGGCATTGGCAAAGCAGCTCGTGTGGGGCATCCGCGAGAGCGGCGGCAGCATGGGCGGGCACCCTACGCTCATCGGCGCGCTCATTGACCCGGGTCTGGAACCACAGACGCCGGTGTTCGGCTCGGAAAACTACCCCGGTGATGGTTTTGTGATGCGCAACGGCTTTCCGCGCCGCGATGAGACGTATCTCTATGTCACCGCCGGCAGCTTTTCCGTTGGCCACGGGCATCCTGACCGCGGGGCGTTCATCCTCTACAGCAAAGGCGCGCCGCTGATGGTGGACTTCGCGGCGATGTATACTCCCAGCTTCCGTGAAACGTGGCATCATGCAGGCGGGCTGACGTTCGGCACCGATGAGCGCGTGAAACCCTGTCCCGGCAAGGATCACAAAGATTGCTACTATACCGGCAAAATCTGGGAACCACATTCCATTGAGCCGTTCACTTCCGTCGAGCCCGGATGGGACCCGACAGCGAAAGATTTGGATGAGGCGTTTGGCACGGTGCAGGGATTCGTCAGTACGCCGCGAGCGGATTACGCGGAAATGCACCGGCGCATCAGCTATTTGAATCGCGTACCGTATATGATGCCCGCGACACATGGCAAGCTGATTAC
The DNA here is from genome assembly GCA_022708765.1 of Armatimonadota bacterium. Lineage (GTDB taxonomy): Bacteria > Armatimonadota > Hebobacteria > CAIYQO01 > CAIYQO01 > JAKIYB01. The sequence continues at coordinate 3,472 of JAKIYB010000240.1, forward strand.
CTATGCCAGCGGCAGCAGCGGCGATGATGTCTGGGCGAAGCACCCCTTCACATGGACGCGCCGCTACGCGCTGGTGAAGAGTCCCGATCCGCTGGGGCATAACTACCTGGTCTTCCGCGACGACCTGCGCGGCAACCAGGAGTTCACCCCCGCGCTGAACTTGTGGGCGATGGCGGATAAACTGGAGGTGAACGGCCAGTCGGGCCGGTATACCGGCACCTTCGGGGTGGATCTGGACTGCTATGTGGCCGAGCCGCGGACCTTCGCACATCGCACGCACACCATCAGCCACAATAACCAGTTCGGCTTCTCCTCCTATTTCAAGAAAACCTTCGGCCAGACGAAGCCGTTTGAATCACAGATCCTCTTCCAGATTCCGCAGGCGCCGGGCAAGGGGGGGTACTTCGTCGCCCTGGTGCCGCGCAAGCCGGAGGAGCCACAGCCGACCTTCGCCACCGTGCTGGACGGCAACGGCATCCGGGTGACCTTCCCGGACCGCACCGATACCGTAGTGCTGCTGAACGCGCCCGGCACGGTGACACTGGACGGCCTGATCCTGCAGGGCACCGCCTTCGTCGTCACGCAGGAAGTCGTGAAGACGACGGTGACGCTGCTGGCGCCGGGCAGCGTGAAGCGCGGCGAGACGGTGCTGCTGCAGAGCGAGACGGCGAAGAGCATCGAGGTGAAGTAGGAACACGAGATGAGGGTTGCGCACGCCTCGCTCAAGGAAGAAATCTCTTGAGCGGGGCGTGCGCGTTCTTTTGTTATGACGGGCGATAAAAATATTGTCCTGGCGCATTGACAACCGGTCTTGCGCGCTATACAATCGTGTTAAGCGGTTATGCACGCCATACACGCGCTTTCGTCACCTCCAGGATGGGCGTTTCCGTCCCGGGGGTGACTATTTTTTTCTGTGAAGGAGGTTCTTCCATGCGTAAAGGTTTTACCCTTATTGAACTGCTGGTGGTGATCGCGATCATCGCCATTCTGGCAGCCATTCTCTTTCCGGTGTTTGCCAAGGCGCGCGAGAAGGCGCGCACGAATTCCTGCCTGAATAATCAGCGGCAGATCGCCATTGCGATCTCCATGTATATTCAGGACAACGACGAGAAAGTCTTTCCCGACCCGAAAGACAAGGCCTGGTCCAGCTACCTGAAGGACTACAACGAGGCCACGATCTACAACTGTCCCAGCGAAGATCTGGACGGCACGAACAACAACCCCGAGTATGGCTTCAATGAACTCCTCTACGGCAACGCCCTCGGCGACATCAAAAAGCCGGAGGTAACCCTGGTCACCGCTGACCTGGTGATAGACGAAACGGTGCTGGCCAACAACGCCACCTGGGCATTGCGCACGCAGAGCAAAGACCTGGACATCGCCCCGCGGCATAATCAGGGCTTCGTGGGCGCCTGCATGGACGGCCACGTCGAATACGCGGTGGTGAAAGACGGCGACCCGGCCAATGTGCCGAGCGCCATCGGGCAGAAAGGCTGGCAGCTCGCTGGCAGCGGCGGCACCCCTGGACGGTGCTGCAGCCGCTCACCGAAGGCGCCGCCCCGAGCTACCTGGACCTGAGCGCTTATGGCAAGGACGGCTGGTGGTACTGGTACGGGTATTATGGCCCGGCTCGCAAGAGCGCGCCGTCCTACGTCACGCCGGACACCGCTACCGGGCTCACCCCCAATCTGAACTCCTTCGTGATGTATTCGTTCGGCTCCACCACCGCGACCAGTCCATTCCCGGCGGACAATATCAACCATCCGGAGACGGACGCCGGATCTGGCTCCAGCGGCACCAGCCCCTTCTACCAGCAAGGCGGCGACGGCGCGGGCAACCGAATTGTTCTGACCCGCGACATCATCCCGACGACGGTCAACTCAACCGGTCCTTACACTGTTTACTCGATTTGCCCGCGAGTCAACGGCACGGGCGGCCGGCAAAAGGGCAACCAGATGCAGATCATCGTCACGGATAACCAGACGCACATCGTGACCTTCGCGCTAGCCCCGCACGCCGCGCTGGGCGTGGGCAACACCATTACCGCCGAGATCGAGGAAGCGGGCACGGGCAAGAAGGTCTCCACCACCTTCGTCAATACCGTCATCGGTTCGATGTGGTGCCGGTTGTCCTTCATGGCGTCCGATCCGTCCGGCGGGAAATTCATCATCAAGTTCACGCAAACTAGCATCAGTTGCGGCATCGGCCTGACGTGCCTGCTCTTCGACACGCCGTAACCGTTTATTTGTCGTCATGATCGTCGGGCGTGGATGCCCTCCACGCCCGACTCGACAGTATTTTCCGCCTGGGCGACGCAGGTCACCAGGCAGTTATCCGAACATGGACGCGTCAAGGGGTGACGCGTCAAGGGGGTATTACTATGGTTACTCGGTCTCGTGGCTTCACGCTCATCGAACTGCTGGTCGTGATCGCCATCATCGCTATCCTGGCGGCGATTCTTTTCCCCGTCTTCGCGCGGGCGCGCGAAAAGGCGCGGCAGAACACCTGCCTGAACAACCAGCGCCAGATCGCCATCGCCGTCAGCATGTACGTGCAGGACAACAGCGAGAAGTTCTTCAAGGATCCAGTCTCGCAATCCTGGGCGAACTACCTACGCGAATACAACGGTCCCGGCATCTACGACTGCCCGACGCTGACCGGCACCGGCACCAACGCCGCGCCGGAATACGGCTTCAACAGCAACCTATACGGCAAGTCGCTGGGGAAGGTGACCATGCCGACCCAGGCGGTGCTGACGCTGGACCTGGCGAAGAAATATTTCAAGGACAGCTACGCCATCAGCGCCGCCACCGCGGCTGACGGGATTGACGCCCGCCATAACCGCAGCTTCATCGTCGCGACGGTGGACGGCTCGGTGAAGAGCGTGACGGTGCCGGAAGGCAAGGCGCCCGGCGATGTCATCTATGCCAAGCCGTACGAGCTGACCTTCGCCGCCGCCGCCGGCCCCGCGAGCAAGCTGCCCGCGGTGCTCTGGCCGTTGGGGTCCACCGCCTACACCTCCGGCGTGCAGGTCCGCCTTGATCCGAACGTCTACACCAGCGGCACCTGGGCCGTAGACGCCACGGGGTACTGGTATTACGACGGCAAGCAGTTCGGCGGCAGCCCCAATTCGAAAAAAGAGTGGTCCATCGCCGACGGCGTTGCCATCCCCACCGGGGCTAACCTGATTGAAAACGGCCGCGGCGGCGGGGGCTTCGGCGTGCAGATCACCGGCATCCAGCCGCCGGTCCTCCTCAGCAAGTTCCGCCTTTACCCCGGCATCATGTGCTGGTGTCAGTGGGACCAGCCCACGGGCGGTTTCATCAACGGGGCGCAGGCCAATGTGCTGGGGGTCTTCTTTAAATATCGCGCGAAGACGGGCGTCGGCAACTGGATTGAAGTGCCGGTCGGTCCCACGAACTGGGTGAAATCGAACGTGGCCGCCAACGCCAAGTGGTACGAATA
>JAKIYB010000241.1 GCA_022708765.1 Armatimonadota bacterium
GGCCGTTTCAAGGCACGGTGTTCGACGTGCATTGGTACCAGACACGCTGATAATGGGCGGGCGAGTGTCCTCACGAGCCGACTCCGGGGGGAAGCCTAATTCGTCGCCTTCACGAGATAGTCTTTCTAACGCGCGCGACATTCCATCACTTCCTCCCGGAGTCGGCTCGCGGGGACGCTCGCCCGCCCGTACCCCCCCATTGACATACCTCGACCATCGTGGTATCCTCGCTATACCTAGAACCGCACAGGCGTGCCATGTCCTTTAATGCCGACCTGCAGTTCAGCCCGGTGGAGACGGTCCTGTTAAAATTGCTCCACGAACGGGCGATGTATGGGTACGAGATCATCAAGGTGGTGAATGACCGCACCGACGGTGCCTTCCAGTGGAAGGAAGGCACGCTCTACCCCTGCCTGCACCGCCTGGAGACCGCCGGCGTCATCGCCAGCGAATGGCGCGCCGGCGATTTTGGTAAGCGCCGCAAGTACTACGTCCTCACCGGCAAGGGTGCCGCTCTGGTGCAGAGCCGTCTCGCCGAGTGGCAAACCTTCTCCGCCGCCATGGACGCCCTGCTTTTCGCCCCCGCCGGGTAAAGGTTCGGACGAGTAAGCACCCGGTAGTCCGCGCCCGGAGTCTACCCCGATGCAGTCGGAGCGGCGCGTGTGATGATCGAAAGAATCGGGTGTGCGTGTGCTGACTGGAGAGATAGAAGGACTTTATGGATAACCCCACCTTCGACCAACTCGCCGACCAGGTTACCGACGGCCTCAAAGCCGACCCCGAACTGCGCCTGGATATCCGCGCCGAAGTCCTCGCCCACCTCGAAGACGCCGCCGCCCACGCCGCGGCCGACGGCGCGCCTCCCGCGGAAAGCGCCGCCGCCGCCGTCAAAGCCTTCGGCACCCCGCTGGACATAGCCGCCGCCCTCCTCGACGCCAACGCCCGGCGCATGGTCTGGCGCGCCCGGGCACGATTACTCATCAGCGCGCTGCTGATCCCGCTGGCGGTGCTGGTGGCAGTGGGGTTGGTGTATGGGCGGTTCGCGCGGGCGCAAAACGTGAGTAGCGCACTGGCCGGAGCAGTGGCCGGACTCGATGTCGCGCAAACGACGGTGCTCCAACCGTTCCCCGAGCTGCCGTGGATGGAATCGAGCTATACAAAGTACCTTCGGCAGCGGAGGGCGCACCCGGAGCAGGTGGACAAGCGCGCATACTGGGAGAAGCATCGCAGCGATCCGGAGAATGCCATCTATTTCGCCGATTACGCGTGCCAGTTGCCGTATGAGGCGGAAGGCTACGTTCATGAAATGCGCCTTGGCGCATCGCTGGAGCCGGATAACGCGCTCTATCACTACCTGCTGGCGGGGTATTACCTGAAAAAGGCCATGCTGGCACAATCCGAGCAGGTAAAGAAGAAAGGAGAATCGCTCAAAGATGTCCTGTATGACGCGCGCTTGATGGAGCTTGGTATTGCCGAATATCTGAAAGGAACGCGGAAGCCGTATTATTCAGACCATGCGCTGGACGCGCAGCGCAAACGCATCGCACACCTGCCGAAACCGGTATTGACGGAAGACTACCTGTTTTATACAACGATCAACGCGGAGGTTGATTTTTCACAGTTGGCCGCCCAGCGAACGCTGGCTCGAAAAATTGGTGGGTGCATGCGCCTGCTGGCCGCGAAGGGGCATACCGATGAAGCGCGACTGCTGGCGCAATCATGGAAACCGTATGCGAAACACCTGACGGCCGGATCTGAATCGCTCATTCATCTGCTGGTTGCGATCGCGTGTGCGAATATCGTCGCCAACGATAGTACCCTCCTCTACGATGCTGTCGGACACGATACCCTTGCGGCGGATACGCGCCGGACGCTTGCCGCCTTCAACGGGCCGAAAGAGAAACGGAAGAACGCCATGCCGCCGGCGGATCAAGCATATCTCAAACGCTATGGTTCGACGCTGGTGAATATCACGCTGCCGGTATACGATGCATTGCCGACTGCTGCCGAGATGGCCCCGGCACGTCGTCTCGAACACCTCTGGCTTGAAACGGTCGGCCTGAATTGGTTGCTGATGACACTGGCTGGCATGATGATACTGGCGCTGGCGCTCGCGGCTTTCTGGTATGCCGCCGCGAACGGGGTAAAAGCCGTGCCGTTCCTGCTCGTGCCATCCTGGCGCGCATGGGTACGTGTTATCGGGTGGAGCGTCCTGCTCCCGGTGGGCATATATGCCTGCCTTACGCGCCTTCCCGTCATCGGTGTCCGGGAGTATAACCTGCAATTCATCGGCCCGCTTGCCATCCTTGAGCTCTTCGCGCTCCTCTGGTTGATCACCTATCTCACCACGCGCCATACAACGCGCATGGTGAATGACCGCTGCCGCGAACTCGATGTGCCGGTGCCTGACGCGAAGGCGGAGCGGCGCATCGCTATCCAGGCGGGGGCAATCGGGTACATCGGGTTCGCGGTTGTCATCGGGTTGGCAATAATGGCCATCTATATGAATGCGGTACTGTGGTTGTGCCTGCCGCTGTCAGTGGTGCTCACCGGCATCCTCTATCGCCGAAAGACGCTGGCGCTGCGGCAGTACGCTCTGTACTACGGCACGCTGCATCGTTCGCTGGCGCCCATCTATGCCGTGGCCATCATGCTCCTCGCCTGCACCGCCCAACCGTACCTTATCCATCGCGAGCGGCAGTACTTACGCGCTGATACGATTCTCACCCCGCATCCGGACCGGGGGGAAGTCTTCACCCCCATCGAAGCCCGCATCGTCGAGCAGTGGAAACAGGAAATGCGCACCGCGCTCGATGAAGGTACTCGGTAGTATGGTTATAGGACGGCAGGAATTTTTCGCATGGGCGTGAACAGAATACAAAGGCCGGGCCGTACACTGAGTGACGGAGATATCGCTGCCGTCAGGTTTGGATATTGTCTCGGGATACAGGGTATGGGAGGGAGAAGATGGTTGCGGTACCATCGGGAACGGTGACATTTCTCTTTACCGATATCGAGGGCTCGACACGGCTGTGGGAAACATATCCGCATGCCATGTCCCGCGCGCACGCCCAGCACGACGCGTTAACGGAAACGGTCATCACCGGACATGACGGCTACCTGTTCAAACGCGTGGGTGATGCGGCCTGCGCCACCTTCGACCGGGCGCGGGATGCGCTGGAAGCGGCACTGGAAATCCAACGGCTGCTGCGGGAAATCGCATGGGAAAGTGGGTTTCCCGGGTTGCATGTGCGCATGGCGCTGCATACCGGCGATGCCGAGTTGCGCGAAGGCGACTACTTTGGGTTGACATTGAGTCGTGTCGCCCGCTTGCTCTCCGCCGGACACGGCGGGCAGATTCTCCTCTCGCAGGTCACCCATCAGATACTCTGTGACGAACCACCCATGGAGGTATCCTTCGATGACCTGGGCTGCCACCGCCTGAAAGACTTGCAGCGTGCAGAGGGTATCTTTCAAGTCGTGCACCCATCGTTAACCCGGGAATTCCCCGCGCTGCGCACGCTGGATGCCCGCCCGAACAATCTTCCGGTACAGTTAACCAGCTTCGTCGGCCGCGAGCAGGAATTGGCGCAGGTGGCGGAGCGGATGGCCACAGGGCGCCTGCTCACCCTGACTGGCGCCGGCGGCACGGGTAAAACGCGTCTGGCTTTGCAACTGGCGGCGAATCAGGTCGAGGACTATCCCGGCGGCGTCTGGTTTATTGATCTGGCTCCCGTCCTGTCTCCGGACCTGGTTGCGCAAACGATCTTGACGACCTTGCGTCTCAAAGAAGATCCCACGCGTGACGCGTTGGATGTCGTCATGGAGTATCTCGCGGACAAAGCCGCCCTGCTGCTGCTCGATAACTGTGAACATCTCATTGATGCTAGCGCTACCGTGGCGAAGAAGCTGCTGCAGAGCTGTAACGATCTGCGAATCCTCGCCACGAGCCGCGAGCCGCTGCGTATCACCGGCGAGCAGGTCTTCCGCATTCCATCCCTGGGAGTGCCGCCTGAGTCTGCCCAGGCGGAGCCCGAATTAGCCGCGATACTGCCACAGTATGAAGCCGTCCGTCTCTTCATGGACCGCGCGCTTGCCGTGCAGCCCGCGTTCGAACTGACGAGTGCTAACGCGCCGGCGCTGGCGCAGCTCTGCATCCACCTTGACGGCATCCCTCTGGCGATTGAACTGGCGGCCGCGCGCATGCGCGCCATGACGCTCGAGCAAATCGCCGCGCGCCTGGATAACCGCTTCCGCCTGCTGACGAGCGGCGATCGCAGCGCTCTTCCCCGACAGCAGACGCTGCGTTCCCTCATTGACTGGAGCTACGATCTGCTGTCTCCGGTCGAACAGGCGATGCTGCGCCGGCTGGCGGTCTTCGTCGGAGGGTGGACGCTGGATGCCGCGGAGCAGGTCTGCGCTGGTGATCCGCTTGAGGAATGGGAAATATTGGCTTTCCTGACGAGCCTGGTAGAAAAGTCGCTGGTGAACTGTCTGCCGGATGACGAAGGAGAGATGCGCTACACCCTGCTGGAAACCATCCGCCAGTACGCGCTGGAACGGCTGGAGGAATCGGATGATGGTGAGGCTGTCCGCAAACGGCACTATCGCTATTTCTGGAAAATCGGCGCGATGCTGGACTGGAACCCATCCGATTTTACCCCGGAACAGTGGAAACTGGCCCGGCGTTGCCCGTTCGAGCGGGATAACGCGCGCGCGGCGTTGGCTTACGGCTTTCAACGCCCTGATTCCGTGCTCTTCTTCTACAGTTTTCACTTGCCGGATCAGGAACTGCAGCGCTATCTTGAGCGCTACCTCGATATCCAGGGGTTTACATTTACGCCGGAATTTTATAATGCGGCGCGCCGGCTAAACGCCATCTATCATCAACAGGGCAATTTTGATGCGGAAGATGCGTTACTCCGGCAAATATTGGATATGGTCAGGGAGGCAAACCATACGGAATGCCTGTTCCGTTCATTGAAAGATGTCACCGGTCTTGCGTTTCACCGTCATGATACTGAGACGCTTCATGCGGTAATAGCGGAGATGGAGGCGATTGCCAGGCAAACGGATAACGCCGCATTCCAGGCGGACTGCATGATAACAACTGGCATGACGTATTTTATGATGGGGGAGTTTACCCGGGCCCAGCGCATATATTCTGAAGCTCTGGCGAACCTGGAACCTCATGTGCTGCTGCAGCACAGACCGTTTTTGCTCTACAGTATCGGGCACGCCGCCTTTGCGGCAGGCGATCTGGTCACCGCGCATTGCAGCATTTTGCAGCCGCATTCCGCTCCGATGATATGCCTCAACGCATCCTCGGTGATGTTGCCCGTGTCGAACAGCGCTACGCCGACGCGCGCGCGCATTACCGCCGTGCGTTTGCCAACCATTGGGATTCCGAACACAAACCAGTTTTCTCCCTGGCCTTCGACCGTTATGCGTATCTCGCGATGGCTGCGGAGGATGATATTCGCGCAACGCGTCTCCTAGGTGCCGGCGACCGTATCCGCGCGGAGATGCACCTGCCGCTTGCGAAGGAGCAGTTAGTGGAGTATACGCCAGCGATCATCCTGGTGAAAGAGCGTCTCGGTGAAGAGGCTTTCCAGCAGGCATACGCGGAAGGCCAGGCCATGGAGCTTGCGGCTGCCATAGCCTACTGTCGTGAGTTAGAATAATGTGGCATGCTCTACTCAATGTGCCTCTGTGTCACCGCCCGCATCCCTTGACTTTCAAACAAAAATGTGCTATACTTCCAGTTGATACGATGTGTAAAGTCCGTCGAAATGGCCGGGGCAGGTCGGCGAACGGAGACCCATTACCCCCCATTTTGCGAAATTGCACAAAAACAGGGGGTAACGACGGGGGGTAACGGGGGGTAATAGGAGCTGTAGGCACTTAGCCGCCGCCATGCCTAGTCCGTAAAGGTGCTCAGTAAAGCGGTGACTGACTGCGCATTACCCTACGAAAGAGCGCACTGGCAGCACTTCCTGAACCGGCATGGTCAGTCCGGCAGTTCTCAATAATGCTCAGTAATGCGTTGTCTGTCACCGATTTACCCTCCGGGGGTGAGTCATCCGCTCGTGCCCCTATCAGGACATTGCTATGCCGAAAGCCGTCATCACCTACGTTTGTTCCGAATGCGGCGTCACCCAGGTGCGCTGGCACGGGCGCTGTCCCGAGTGCGGCGCCTGGGGGGCGCTGGTGGAGGAAGCGCCGGCGCCGGTGACGGCGGGGGTGGCGCCCGCCGCCGTGCCCGCGCTCACATCCTCCGCCGCCGTGCCGCTCAGCGACCTGCCGCCGGGCACCGAACCGCGCCGCGCCAGCGGCGTGGGCGAATTCGACCGCGTGCTGGGCGGCGGAGCCGTGCCGGGCTCCGTCATCCTCCTCGCCGGCGATCCGGGTATCGGCAAGTCCACCTTATTATTACAGGTCGGCTACGCGCTGGCCTGCGCCGGCCACCGCGCGCTCTACGTCAGCGGCGAGGAATCGCTGCTGCAGGTGCGCATGCGCGCCGAACGCCTGCGCACCATGCACGAGGAGATGCTGGTGCTGGCGGAAACCGAGCTGGAGACGATCATCCAGCACCTCCACCTGCTGCAGCCCGCCTTCGCGGTGGTGGACTCCATCCAGACCACTTACGACGGGCGCATCGAATCGGTGCCCGGCGCGGTGAGTCAGGTGCGCAACAGCGCCATGCGCCTTATCCGCACCGCCAAAGAGACGGACACCACCATCCTCCTCATCGGGCACGTCACCAAAGAGGGGCAGATCGCCGGCCCGCGCGTGCTGGAGCACATGGTCGATGCGGTGTTCTATTTCGAAGGTGAGCGCGGACATCAGTTCCGCATCCTTCGCTCGGTGAAGAACCGCTTCGGACCCACCGATGAGATCGGCGTATTCGAGATGGGAGAACTC
>JAKIYB010000242.1 GCA_022708765.1 Armatimonadota bacterium
GTTGGCGGAGGTGTGCGACTTCTTCAGCCTGGGCACCAACGACTTGCTGCAGTTTCTCCTCGCCGCCGACCGCGAGCACGCCGGCGTCGGCTATCTGCATGCCGCCGATCATTCCGCCGCCTGGTCGCTCATCGAGCACGTCATCTCCGCCGCCCATGCCGCCGACATCCCCGTCGGTGTCTGCGGCGAGTGGGGCGCGGACGCGGTGAAGCTGGCGCGATTGCTCACGCTTGGCATTGACAGCGCCAGCGTCGCCGTTGCCGCATTGCCGCGCGTGCGAAGCTGGTTCGCCTGACGGTTTGCTCACTCGAGCACGAAGAGCAGGCTCTTTGCGCGCGCATGCATCACGCGATTCCGGCCGGCTTCTTTGGCGCGGCCCATCGCTTCGTCGGCATCGTGAATGAGGCTGTCGGCGCTGTCAGAGGTTTCCGGATAGGCGGCAATGCCCAGGCTGATCGTCATGCGCAGGACGCCTCCGCCGGGCAGCGGCAGGCGGAGATTATCAATGGCCTGGCGCAGACGTTCGGCGAGGATATCCGCCTGACTCAGGGTGGTTTCCGGCAGGATAAGCACGAACTCCTCTCCTCCCAGCCTCGCCGCCATATCCGTGGTGCGGATGCGGTCGCGCAGCATGTGCGCCACCGCGCACAGCGCGTCATCGCCTACGCCGTGGCCATGGGTGTCATTAATGAGTTTAAAGAAGTCAATGTCCGCGAAGATTACCGCCAGCGGACGCTTGTAGCGCGCGGCGCGCGTCACTTCATCTTCCAGCCGCTGGGTACAGGCGCGCTTATTCGGCAGGCCGGTGAGCGGGTCGGTCACCGCCGCGCGCTCGCTCTCCCGTACCCGCCCCAGCAGCGCCAGGTACGCCAACCGGGTATGCAGCGCGTGCAGCAGCGCTCGCCCCAGTGCCAGCAGCAGCAGCAAGCTCAGCAGGACGAACAGGTGCAATCCGTGGGCGCCTCGCAGCAACGTAGGCCCGATGGCCAGCGCCAGACCGGCGCCGACCAGCAGCAGCAGCACTGGCGGCAGTATGCCCAGGCTGCCGAGATAGGCATCAGTCTCGCGCGCGTCGGCGGCGTCATGCGGGCGAGCAGCCAGTTCCCAATGCGCGCTGATGGCGACCATCGGCAGTGCTACCGTCCACAGCAGCACGGCGAGGGAAACCCGGACTCCAGCACGATGAGCGGCAGCCTGCCGAGTGACGCGCCGCCGACGGCCAGCAGCCCGGCGGCGGCGGCCAACAGCCAGCGCGGGCCGCGTTGCCAGGCCGGCGCCGCGCCACTGAGCATGACGGTGACTGCCATCAGCAGCAGCGCCACGCCAGCCACGTATGCCCAGGCCACCGCGGTTACCGCGCCGAACGGCAGCAGACGGGTGAATTGGCCGCGTTCAAGGAGGACGAGTGCGAACGCGCCCGGGATGAGAAGGGCATCACCCAGGAGCGCGGCCAAACCGATGACCGTGCGCGGCAGGCGCCCGCCGCGCGACAACAGGCCCCAACTCAGGGCAAGGCAGGTTAGCAAAAAGAGCGCGGCTCCCCACGTCGGGTTGGGTGTGCGATGGCCTACCAGCCAGACACCCGGCCCAGCCATCACCCAGCCGATGAGGAAGCCCAGCGCGAGGAACATCGGCCACCAGCGCCGCCGTTCATCCGACCGCCGTATCCGGCGCAACGCGGGAATAAGCAACCCGCCGGCTACGAGCGCTGCCAGCAGCAGCGTCCCGTAGCCCACGAGCAGCCGGATGGGCAACGCCGGCACCGTCACCCACCCGATAATCACCGCTATACCCAGTACGCCGGGAATCGCGGCGAATCCCCCCCATCGCAGCCATTCCATCTTCACATCTCATTCATTCCATATCCCACTCCTTTCCGCCATCATGTCACTTGCTTTTTCAGGGTGAAAAATCGCTCCTCCCGCTCTTCTCAAATGCAGCAGGGTGTGTTAGCATGCACCAGAACCAACCCATCCCCGAACGAGGAAGGCGATCTCATGAGCATGACCAGTTACGAACGCATGGCGCGCACGCTGGCGCGCCAGCCGGTGGACCAGGTGCCCGTGGCTGTGAGCCCGTGGGGCGAGACGGTAGCGCGCTGGCGGAGCGAGGGCTACATCGGCGTGGACGAGGATGTCGCCGAGCATTTCGGGCAAGATCTGCGCACCGGCGGCTGGTTGAACAGCACCGCCAACCTTGATTTTGAGCCGCAGGTCATCGAGGAGACGGAGGAGACCGTCCTCATGCTCGACGGCAACGGCGCGAAGCTGCGCCGCCACAAGCAGCACGCCAGCACGCCGGAGCACGTGGACTTCACCGTGCAGGACCGCGCGAGTTGGGAGGAGATCGGCAAGCCGTTCCTCACCGGGCTGGATCGCCGCCGCATCCCCTTTGAGGGATATCGCGACGCGAAGAAATACGCCACCGAGCGGCAGCGCTTCTTCTGCTGGGCGGGGGTGGCGCCCTTCGAGCAGATGCACCCCATTTGCGGTCACGAATATATGCTGATGGGCATGGCGCTGGACCCGGAGTGGGTGCAGGACATGGTGATGACTTACGCCGAGATGACCATCCGCCACCTGGAGGTGCTTTTCGCGGAAGAGGGCGCGCCGGACGGCATGTTTTTCTACGAGGACATGGGATTCAAGGAGCGGCCGTTCATGAGCCCAGCGATGTACGATGAGATCATGCTGCCTGGCCATAAGCGCCTCTTCGACTACGCGCACAGCCTGGGCTGCAAGGTCATCGTGCACTCCTGCGGCTACGTGGCGCCGCTGGTGCCGGGGCTTATCGAAGCCGGCATGGACTGCCTGCAGGCGATGGAAGTGAAGGCGGGGATGGACCTTCCCACGCTCTTCAAAGACTTCGGCGACCGCATTGCCTTCTATGGCGGGATCGACGTGCGCTACCTCATCGCCAACGACCGCGCGGCCATTGACCGCGAACTGGAGACGAAGATGCTGCCGGTGCTCGCGGGCGGCGGCGGCTTCATCCTGCACAGCGACCACTCCGAACCGCCAGAGATTGATTACGCGACGATGCGCTACTTCGTCGAGCATGGGCGGGAGCTGAGCCGGCAATTCGCACCGGTGGGGTAGCATCCTTTCACCCCTCTCCCCGAGGAGAGGGGGTGCATGATAGGAGCCGGAATGGTTGATCGCAACAGCGTCTACCTCGCGCTGGAGGAGATGGTCAAATACGGTTCCGACCTGACGCAGATGCACACGCTGGTCGCATACTTCGCGTTTCCCTCGGAAGCGGCGGCGCGGCAAGCGGCGGCGGAACTGAAACGGCGGGAGGGGGTGGAGTCCGAACTCTTTACCCTCCCGCCCCCCTGGTGGCAGGCGCTCTTCGTGAAGCCGCGGTATGCCGTCCACGGCACCCGTCTGCTCATCCCCACTTCCGACGAGATCATTCGTCTCACCGACGTGTTCAACGCCGTAGCGAAGCAATGCGGCGGGGTGTATGCGCGGTGGGAGGCGAAGCTGGTGCGATAGGCAGGTTGCAAGTTGCAGGGAGAAGGCGAATCGAGTAGGAGTTACGAGCACGAGTACGGGTAGGGGATTACCCCCCGTTACCCCCCGCCGTTACCCCCTGTTTTTGTGCATTTTCGCAAAATGGGGGGTAACGGTTTCGTCCGGTCACCCGCCCGGTCCCAATGCTCTTTGACAAGTGCATCGCGCTATGGTGGGGAATGCGGGCACTGCAGTACCCCCTTGCGAGGCCATGCGGCCAGGCGTCCCTCGGCAGGGACGCACCGGTTCGCGCAGACCAACCGGGTACCGCGCAGAGCGCTATGCAAATATCAAAGAGCATCACGGGGCTTCGGCGGAGCGCTTCGGCCGTCGTGTATCACCCCGCGCAACCGGCAAATTTTCACAATGCGGGGTGATACATCTTCTGCCCCGAGGCGAGCGCCGCTCGACGGTATGCGGTTGTCATGGTACGGATGGGAGCGTAGCATAAATACGCTTGTTTGTCAAGCGTGTGTTTGTCTTGGTGTCTGAACCGTGATTTTTGGGATTTGTGGATTGCCGTGATGGGCAGTGGTTGGATAAGACTTATGGGACGGATGGGACGTATAGGGGGTGAAGGCGTGGAATGACGAGCAATGCGCCGAGAAGATGCAGCGCGCCCCAGGCGAGGGCGGCCGCGCCGATGACGCGCAGCGCGTGCTGGAGGCTCAGCCAGGCGGCGGCGTGGTGCAGGGTGTCGCTGGATGGCTCTGGTCCGGCCGGCATCGCCGGGGTGGAGCGCGGCGGGGCAGCGGGTGCCAGCGAGGCGCCGCAACGCGGGCACTGGGTGGCGCCCGGCGGGTGGGCGGTGCCGCAGGAGTGGCAGGTGGGGGATGGGGGCATGGGCTAACCCTCTCGTTATGCGATACCATCAAGCCAAACGGCGTCCGGGGAGGACAGTATACTCCTGTGTGCCCGTTACGATACGCTGGTAGACACCTTCACTCATTTTCTCCCGATCACTCTCGAATTGGATACCCGTCTCTGGATCGGTCCAAATCGTCGAGTAGATCAAGAGCTTATTCAACTCACGCTTGAGCTTTTGATACAGCTTCAACATCATCGGATATCGGCGTTCTTCACCCGTCTCGGTATTGATGACATGGTCGATCAGCATGACTGTAGACTCTTCCATCACTATGCGCCCAGTCTTTCGATCACGACCTAAAAACGCTGTGATGTAGCGAATCAATCCTAAATGTGCACAGACTTGATAAGGACTGATCGGTGCTCCCAGCGGCAAATCAGCCAGCAGTGGTTTACACCAGATATATACGCTATCGACCTCACCGAAGTTGATGGTATCTTCTATGTCTCGCACGGTGGTCATGAGGCGGTACTTCCCCTCCTCGACTTCAGCGGAGTGTAGACAGACCAGACTGCACGGGCGGAATTTTTCGCCGAATACCGTTCGAATCACCTGGAGCACTTCTGCATCCGTGGCATAGAAGTTATACGATCGCGCACGCCCGCACTGGGTCCAAACGCTTGGATCCTGTTGTGGCGGGACTCGCGTCCGACGAATGTCGTCATCGGTTATACGCAACGAATTGTACCTCATCAAAGTTAAATGTATTATTGTTACGCTTACCGAAACATAGTCAACGGTGTCTAAGATCGTTGTATCATGCAAGCCGATGGCCCGGAAGGCGGTCATACTCACGCTTGCCAGTAACTATCTGCTGATATACCCCTTCACTCATTCCCGGACGTGAATCTTCATACCGACAACCTGTATGAGGGTTTATTTGTATCGTTGAATAGACAAGTACTGTATTCATCTTTCGCCTGAGTCTAGTAAATAGTTTATACATTTCCGGGAAAGAACGCTCTTCACCTGTGATACGATTAATAACACGATCAACGATAAGCAAGCTTGATTCTCTCCATATCCGATGTCCTGGTTTCAACGTATCGCTCCAATTCGGCCGTTCATAGCAGACCAATCCATGATATGACAATTTCAGATAGAGTGCGGGGGCATCATACAGAGGCAAATCCGGCACAAACGGTAGCGGCCAGATATAAATCATGGGAGTATAACTGTCAAGCGGCACGTCGAAATCGAATGAATCCATGAGATTGTAGATTTGTGCGGTTTGCCGATAACTACCAGCCTCCTCTACTGTTTGAACCCCAATGAGTTTGCACGGACGAAGCGATGGATCAACAGCGTCACGAATAATTGCAATTACTTCATCATCTGTAGCATAGAAATTGTATGATCGTCCACGTCCGAGTGGCATCCAATCAGTAGGAGTAAATGGCTGTTCAGCACTCATTATACTACCTCTACCTATTATAGGCGTAAAAATGAACTTCATCGAACACTGTTTCCAGATCAAACAATGCAGGGAACTCTCGCAATACAGGTCGATCATCTAGACGCATCTTGCCAATATTTATTGCGATGTTGCGTCCATTCTTACGAGCCCATATATCAGGGAATCGCATCTTCCCATCAATTAAGATTCCCTTTTCTCCACCAGATGTTGCCGATCTCACGTCCCATCCGTCAGCAAGCAACTCGTCTGACTTCTCTCTTATCTTATCGAGATGCAGTTGACCTCCATGGCGTCCACTACCGCACCCATTATGCACCAACACCCGCGCCCTGGCAACATAGTAGGCGTGGTCTTTGCCGACTTCGAAGTTGTAGACGGGGACGCGCTCCTGAACGAAGGCGATGGATTCGACGGGGGTGGTGGTGGCGTCCAGGGTGCGGAGGGGGTCGCCGACGTTGTGGGGTGACCGGGTATTGGTTCCTTGGGCTGGTTTGTCGAATACGGGGAAGGGGGATTGGACTGCGGGGCATTCGACGGTGGATTTCCCCCGATGCACACCACAAGGACTTTTTCATCCGAAAGACAAATATACATTCCGCGAAGCTGAATCATTCGTCGAGGAGTCGTCATGAGCATCCCCCGTGCGGAGTATCCGCGCCCGCAGATGGCGCGGGAGGCGTGGTTGAATTTGAATGGCGTCTGGGAATTCGCCATTGACCAGGGGCGCAGCGGGCGCGACCGGGGGCTGGTGACGGCGCCGCTGGACGGGGAGATTCTGGTGCCGTTTTGCCCGGAGAGCCGGCTGTCGGGCATCGGGCACACGGACTTCATGGCGGCGGTGTGGTATCGGCGCACGTTTACACTGCCGGAAGCGTGGGCGGGGCAGCGGCTGTTGCTGCACTTTGGCGCGGTGGACTACGACACCGAGGTGTGGGTGAACGGCGTCTCCGCCGGCACGCATCGCGGCGGTTTCAGCTCCTTCTCCTTCGACATTACCGATCTCGCGCAGCCCGGCGAAAACACCATCACCGTCTGCGCCGAGGACGACACGCGCTCACCGCTGCAGCCGGGGGGCAAGCAGAGCCCGTGGTACGCCTCGCGCGGCTGCCACTACAC
>JAKIYB010000243.1:0-3265 GCA_022708765.1 Armatimonadota bacterium
GTCGCGGGGACGAAAATCCGCCACCGTCAGCACCCCCGTGCGTTCGGCAATCACGCACGGCTCGCCAAGCTGCAGCGTCGCCCCCGGCTGCCCGTCGGCGGGGGGGATGTGCCAGACGGTCTGTCCATGCGAGGCGACGGCGTCCACCTCGGTCGGCGTCAGACCCGCTTCTTTGATCGCCGTTAGCGCTGCCGCCGCGAACAGCTCGCCCAGCCACATATTCGCCCGCGTCACCTCGGGCAGCGGCACGTCCGGCCGCAGCAGATTCGCGATGCGATCGCGCTCCTCCGGCGTATACGCCCGCGTGTGGAACGCCAGCACCCGCAGGTCGGCAAACGGTATCCCTCCCGCCACCTCGATCAGCGCCGCGTCCACGCCGTCCAGCGAGGTGCCGGACATCAAGCCGACGATGCGGCGGGGACGGGAAGGCCAGTCTGTGGGTGATGGGATCATGGGTGTATTATAACCACGGAGCGCGCGGAGCGCACGGAGGGAAGGAAAATACCGTGGATACGCGTAACTGAGTAGCACCCCTACCCGGAGGTAGCACTATGAACGTCCTCTTCATCGGCGGCACCGGCACCATCAGCGAAGCGGTCTCGCGCATCGCGGTGGAGCGCGGTATCAATCTGACCGTGATGAATCGCGGTACTCGTCCCGTTGATATCCCGGCGGAGGTGACCGTGCTGCGCTGCGACGTGCGCGACATGGCCGCCGCGGAGGCGCTACTGACGGGGCGCTGCTTTGACGTGGTGGTGGACTGGGTGGCGTATAATCCGGAGCAGATCGAGATGGATCTGGCGCTCTTCCAGGGGCGCACCGACCAGTTCATCTTCATCTCCTCGGCGTCGGCATACCAGAAGCCGCCGGTGCATTATAAGATCACCGAGAGCACCCCGCTGGCGAATCCCCACTGGGGCTACTCGCGCAACAAGATCGCCGCCGAGGAACGACTGATGCGCGCCTACCGCGAGGACGGGTTTCCCATTACCATCGTGCGCCCCTCCTACACCTACGGCCGCACCTACGTGCCGTGGGCGGTGGGCTGCGGGTGGACCATCGTGGATCGCATCCGTAAGGGCAAAAAGCTCATCGTACACGGCGACGGACAGAGCCTGTGGACGATGACCCACAACACCGACTTCGCAAAAGGCATCATCGGCCTCTTCGGCAACCAGCAGGCGATTGGGGAGGCATTCCACATCACCTCCGACGAGGTGCTCACCTGGGATCAAATCGCGCAGGCGCTCTGCGCCGGCGCGGGGATGACGCCCAGCCTCATCCACATCCCTTCCGACTTCATCGCCAAATACGCCCCCGGCATCGGCGCCGGCCTCATCGGCGACAAAGCGTGCAGCATGGTGATGGACAACGGCAAGATCAAGCGCGCCGTCCCCGACTTCGTAGCGACGACACCCTTCAAAGTCGGCGTCGCCGACGCCATCGCCTACCACGACGCCGACCCCGCGCGGCAGGTGGTGAACGAGGAACTGAACGACGTGCTGGATCGGATCATCGCGGCGTATGAGGGGGTGTTTCTGGTAGAAGAAGATTGAACCACGGAGGCACGGAGGGCACGGAGAAGATTTTATTTTGGGATGCGTTGTGCGCGGTGCCGGGTGCTGAGTGGCGGGGGCGGGGATAAGCGGTTCACCACGAAGGTGGGAAGGCACGAAGAGTCATTGGTCAGGGGGCGTGGTTGGTGGTCATACCCGTTTATTCATTTTGTTGTAAGGCAAGGTAACGGGCAATGTAGATAACAATGTCGCCGATGGTGGAGGTCCGGTTCGGGGGCGTCATACTCAGTGGCATCACCGATTTCACCATACAACTCGCCGTAATCCTGTAATAGCGTACCGTTGCCTTCCACCCACTCTGGGAGCACTCGAAATGACTCTATCGGATCATCTGGTCGCAGGCGTCCGGTATCCAAATGCAGCAGCTTTCCAATGCGCTGCCATGCATCGAGGAGATGCTCGCGCGGAATATCCGAGATGGGCATGAGTGCGTAAAGCTGGTCATCGGGTAGTAATTCGCGATCTGCAAAGCGCCGGGAGAGAATGCGCCGCGTGATGAGGCGCGACCAGAGCGGGTAAAGGAGCAGCAGGACCATGATGCCGATGCCGACCACGCCCGGCACCCACATCATCTGTTGATACATCGCCAGCAGGATAACGATCCAGGAGACGAAGACGGCAAAGGTCATCCAGAAGAGGAAAACGCGATACGCTTTCAGATCAGTGATGAATCGCTTCCACATCGATGCATCCTA
The DNA here is from genome assembly GCA_022708765.1 of Armatimonadota bacterium. Classification (GTDB taxonomy): domain Bacteria; phylum Armatimonadota; class Hebobacteria; order CAIYQO01; family CAIYQO01; genus JAKIYB01. The sequence continues at coordinate 2,273 of JAKIYB010000243.1, forward strand.
CTTTATGCTTGCTCACTGGAACTGAGGAGTGATTTGGTCTGTCGGATCAATGCAGGTAGTTTGGTCGTAATGATGTCCCATACTGTCGCATGATTTACCTGGTTATAGTTATGTAAAATGTGATTGCTGTATTGTATGATGCTTTGCGCTTCGGCAGAGGAAAGGTCGGGTTGCATATTCAGTACGCAATGCATCATCCTGCCGATGATTGTGAGCTTTCGTTCAACAGCCGAACGCAACACATCATCATGACAGTAACTCTCAAAAGATGAACCTTCGATGAATCGCTGAATTGCCATCCCAGCGTCCATAACATCCCAAAGATATCCCTGTATCGAATGAGGCATGGTTGACGATTCTCCTCCACGCAATTCGCAACCCGCGATATTATCACGGTCAGTATATTACAGAAAAGGGATGCGGCTTCCCGCCACCCCTACCTTATTAATGACTCTTCGTGCCTTCCCACCTTCGTGGTGAAATGCCTACCCCCGTCGTGTCGGTCAATCCAGCGCCCCCGCCAGTTCGCCCAGCTTTTCCGCGCGTTCGGCAGCGAGCATGGCGTCAAAAATGTCCTGGATGTCGCCGTTCATCATGCCGGGGATGTTGTGCCAGCTCACGTTGATGCGGTGGTCGGTGATGCGGTTTTGCGGGTAGTTGTAGGTGCGGATTTTTTCGCTGCGGTCGCCGCTGCCCACCTGCGAGCGGCGGTTGGCTTCGATCTCCGCGCGCTGCTTTTCGATCTCGATTTCCAGCAGGCGGGTGCGCAGCACGCGCATCGCCTTCTCGCGGTTCTGCTTCTGGCTGCGCTCGTCCTGACACTGCACCACCATGCCGGTGGGGATGTGGATGAGGCGCACCGCCGTCTCATTCTTCTGCACGTTCTGGCCGCCGGCGCCCTGCGACAGGCACGTCTCCATGCGGATGTCGCGGTCGTCAATCTGCACGTCCACCTCTTCGGCTTCCGGCATCACCGCCACGGTGGCGGTGGAG
>JAKIYB010000243.1:3299-6911 GCA_022708765.1 Armatimonadota bacterium
ATTTGAACACGCCGTAGACACTGTCGCCGGTGATGGAGAAGATGATTTCCTTATAGCCGCCGATTCCCTGCTCGTTCTCGCTCATCACCTCTACCCGCCAGCCGCGCGATTCGGCGTAGCGGGCATACATGCGGAAGAGGTCGCCGGCGAAGAGCGCCGCCTCGTCGCCGCCCGCGCCCGCGCGGATTTCCACGATGATGTCCTTGTCCTCGTAGGGGTCTTTCGGCAGCAATTGGATGGCCAGTTCGCGCTCCAGCGCCTTCTGGCGCGCGGTCAGCTCCTCGATCTCCGCCTCCGCCATCTCGCGCAGCTCGCGGTCGCTCTCTTCGCGCAGCATCTGCCGCGCGTCCTCAAGCTGTGTTTCCACGTCCTTCAGCGCGCGAAAGTTGCCCACCAGCTTCTCTAAATCGGAATACTGCTTGGAAAGCTGCCGCAGCCGCGCGGGGTCGCTGACCACCTCCGGCTTCGCCAGTTCCTCGGAGAGCGCCTCAAAAGTCTGTTCCAGTTCCACGAGATGTTCACGCATAGCGCCATATTGTAGCGGATTTCGCGAAATCCGTCTGCCGGCGAGTGGTGAAGAGGGGAAGGGGGGACTGGAACGCAGAGTTTGACGCCGGGCGCGGACGACTGATTCTCCCTCTTGACGGGTGAGTATCCGTACTGCGTGTGCAGGGACAGCAAGATGACGCTGCAGCTTCTATGAGCGAGCGCATACGAAGCGGGGGAAAAGGGTGACCTTGTGCTATAATGAGGTGATTCGGGGAAGCGGAGTCATCGTTTGGGATGGCTGGTGCTATTTCCCGTTCATCTTGGAAGATTGCGTTGTTGAGTATGCGTACCTGCTGCATCTGTGTGCTTTCATTGCTCGTAATATGCACCCTCGCCAGTGGCACGCAACCCACGTCACTCGCGGGTTACACGCTGCATCACGGCAAAGCAGTGAACCTACCGCCCGCTGGCTATGACGACAAACTGTTTTTCTCAAGTGGTAGTCATCCAACATTTACCACCGATGGCGCTGTCATGGCCTATGAGTATCTTATTCAAGGCCCGCGATGGGCTATCAGCCTCTATTCATTTGCCGAAGAACGACTCATCACGAAATCACTGCTTCCCACGTTCCTCTGGCCGAGACACCCGACAATATCCCCTGATGGGAAACGCCTGGTCTTTATCGCGCCGGCTTTTGGGCCAGGTTATGGGTATGCCAGAAAAGATGCGCCAACGAATCAAGCACTCTGGTGTATGGACTTACCCAACGGCACACCGGTGACCATCACCCCGAACGATAAGAATATCACCGATGTTGCGTGGAGCCCTGACGGTACCCGGATCATCTGCCTTGCTGTGCCGGTTCCCGAACAGGCAGAGCGAACCGAACTCTCACCCGAGCCCGCTCCACCCGATCCCGAGCAATGGCTCCTGACCATCGACACGGCGAAGCTCGATACCATCCAGTCGCTCACCCGCGTTAAAGACTGGGCAAGGTACCATCGTGCTTTTCGCGTCGAATCGTTGGGAAAAATTTCTCCCGATGGGCGCTGGCTGGCTTTTCGGGGAAGTGAAAACCGTATCGGCATCATCGATTTCGCGCAGCAACACGTCGGGTGGGCGTTTTCTGGTGATGTCACGCGACAGCACTTCCCTGATAGCCCTTCGGGCATGAGCTTGTATCAGTGGTTGCCGGATAGTCGTACCCTTCTTATTACCAGCGGTGGCTTGAATCGGCGTGTTTTATGGGCGGCCACTGTCGAAGGGGAATGCCGCATACTGAAAGAAGACATCATGCTCTGGGGGAATACACCGGATGGCAGGAAAGTATTGGTCTACGGCGGTGGTAAGATGTGGTGGGCGACCCTTGAGGTTCCGGTGACTTCACTGCCATCGAGATAAGGTAGCCATCGTCGTCACCATTTCATGAGTGATCATCAGGTTATCACCCATGCACATCCCTATCTGTAGTCCATGCCCTCCGCGGCGCGTGGTTTTCGCATAGAGTCTCCGTGGTGTGATCCAGTCCGCGCCTGATGGCGGTGGTGTCGAGCACTAAGCCGCATTACGGGAACACGCGCCATCCCGATTGCATCGGGATAGACGCCGGGCGCGGGCGACCAATGACCTGTGCATGCGCGCCGCGCCAGGCAGGACTTCCCGTACCCCCGGCGAAGAAAGCGGTATCGCATGTTACCAGGGAGGTTCGATCAATGCGCATCCTCGTGCTCACGCTCGTGCTCGCGTGCCTGTGTTCCCTCGTCCCCTGTTCAGCCGCGGACTACCAGCCGACCGCCGATGAGTGGCGGGAACTGATCCGCATGGCGGAGACGGCGAAAAGTAATTACGCGTCGCTGGTGAAGGAGACTGAGGAGCAAATTGAGCGCGCGAAAAAAACAGAACCTGTAAGTCCTATAGCCGGCCACCCAATCCTTGTCCCCGACCTGAAGGCGCTGGAAGCGCTGCTCGCCCGCGCGAAGAAAACGGAATCCAACCTCGCCACGCTGCTGGTAGAGATGAAGGCTCTCACGGAAGCTACCCGCACGCGCGAAAAATACCTCCACTACCTGCGTCCGGTGAAACAGGCCACCTATCAATACCCGCTGGACCGGTCGCAACCACTGTTCCATGTTAATAGCCTCGGTATGTCTTCCGTAGACTACGGCCCCGCCTCTGAAGGGCAACAGGGCTATATCCCTCCAGCGCCGCTGCCCGTAGGCGTGCCGCTTACCTGGCAAAATTTTCCGCGGCTGGACGGCTCCACCACCGCGCAGCCGCTCTCCACGCTGCTCGCCTGCCGCCTGCTGGGACTGGGCGCGCAGTGGCACGTGCGGCGCAACAGCGCGAACATGTCCGAACGGTTCCTAATCCCCGTCTGCGGGGAGCCGCCGCGACCGGACCCGCCTGGCATCGTAAACTACGCCCCGCTCCCGGGCCTGCGCGCGGAGATGGTGCATACCGGCACGGGCAGCGCCTATCGCAACCTGATTGAAGGCCGCGCCGACCTCATCCTCGTCGCCCGCGCGCCTTCCCCGGATGAACTGGCGCTGGCGAAGCAGCGGAAGGTGGAGCTGACGCTCACCCCCGTCGGCTACGACGCCTTCGTCTTCCTGCTGCACACGAAGAACCCCGTGAATAGCCTGACGGTGAAACAGATCCAGGACATCTACACCGACAACATTATCAACTGGAGCGAAGTAGACGGCCCGCTTGCGCGCGTGGTGGCCTTCCAGCGCGAGCGGAACTCGGGCAGTCAGGAGACGATGGAGAGTCTGGTGATGAAGGGCCTGCAGATGGCCCAGCCGCTGGAAAAAACCGTCGGCTATGGCATGGGCGGCCCGTACAGCCTGCTTCCGCAGCAGGAGCACGGCATCAGCTACACCTTCTACTATTACCATACCATGCAGTCGCCCGAAGGCCGTACCAGACTGGGCAGCCGCAACGCCCCCAGCCTGAAAATGTGCGCGGTGAACGGCGTCACCCCCACCCCCGACACCATCCGCGACAAAACCTATCCCTTTGTCACCGACGTCTACGCCATGGTGCGCACAGACACCCCGAAGGACAGCTCCGCCATCCACCTGCGCGACTGGCTGCTGACCCCGGAAGGGCAGGCGGTGG
>JAKIYB010000244.1 GCA_022708765.1 Armatimonadota bacterium
GCCCATGGTGCGCGCCGGCGGCTGCGTCCTCAGCCTCGACCACCGCATCCCCAACGGCACCCCCATCGAACTCTACCGCTTCTACCACGCCAAAGCCTGGGAGATCATCGAACGGGAGGCGGCGAAGCTGTAGAGGGAAATATCATCTCGGTGTGAGGTATCGACCGCATGAAGCGCTCTTTTCCAGATGTCCCGCTATACGTCCTGCTGGTTGTGACACTGCTCCCGGCCTTCGCGGCGCCACCCAAAGACGCAATCATTTGGGAAGCAGAGCAGGTTTCGTCTGTTCGCGATGACGGCTTTATCATCGAGAACGTTCCCTGGGATCCCGCCGGTAAAATCTCCGGTGGCCGCGCGCTCTCTTGCCCGATGCCAGTGCCGGGGGAGCAGGCAACACTCGGTGAGGTAACCTATCGCCTGAATATCCCTCGCAGTGACACCTACTATCTCTGGATGCGCACTCGCTGGACCATGGTGCTTGACCCGGTGACGGACCATGGCAGATTCAGCAATACGGTCACCGTTGGGTTGATGGATGAACCCAACGTACCGGCAGGGAGGGAAACGCAACTCCGCTGGCTTTTCGGAGGAGATACCACTTATAACGTATTTCACTGGATCTGTCTGTTGGATAATACTATGCGCGTGCAAAAGCTGTCGTTGCGGAAGGGCTTCATCACCCTCTACTGCGAGACCAGACATGCAGGCATCAAAATAGACCAGTGCCTTCTTACCACCGATCCCGTGTATCGGCCAAACGGCTGTCTGACGCCGACGGTCGGGAATAGCTCCCCTGCTTTTCTGCCCCTGCGTGATGATGACGTTCTGCTCCTCATCCGCCAGGCCGGCGACGGTAAGCAGGCTGCTATCCAGCAATTGACGACGATGGGGATGGCGCGTGTGTTGCCGGTGCTGGCGTATGCGCTGAAGTATGACAAATATTTCGCCGGCGTGTTCCAGACCATCCGCCGGTTACATATCACCGATGGCCGCTTGTCCCCGTTCCTTGCCGCCTGTCTCGATGCGACAAAAACGATGATTTTCGATGAGACGGTGACTGCCTCGCAACAGAACATAACCGGCAACGAGCGGTTGATGCAAATACTCATCCTCGCCAAACAGATTCCTAGCCAGCGCTATCTGGGTTCGATCATTGAAAAAGCGCGCAAGGACAACACTATCAGCACGGCTGGTGTTCCCCGGTCCGTCCTCGGCTGTGCCGCCGAAGCCCTCTTCGTCATCACGAAAGGTGAAATTGGCATCGCCGATTATACCAGCGCCGATGTGCAGAACGAAGCAACCACTCGTGAAGCGATACTGCGCTCCTGGGAGCAGTGGTGGGCAGCGGAGCGGGTTGGCGATATGCATGCGCTGGCCAAACAGGGTGATATTGAGCGTATGAAAGCCGTGCTCGCGATTTGTCCGGCGCTGGTAAATATCCGCGAAGACGGCGAATCACCGCTGCTTTACACAATACGGGGGAAGCAGCTTGCAGCAGTGCGTTTCCAGGTAGAGCAAGGGGCGGACGTCACCTTGACGGCAGCCAATGGAACAAGTGCCCTCTAGATGACGCGAAAGCAGGACTTGGTGGAGATCTCCACCTATCTGGTAGAACAGGGAGCCCAATGACTTCTACCACGCCAAAGCCTGGGAGATCATCGAACGGGAGGCGGCGAAGCTGTAGAGGGGAAATAGAGAAGGTAAGTCGTCAGGTTATTGATGTGTAGCCCGCGCCCGGAGTCTACCCCGGTGCAATCGGGGCGGCGGACTACATCTGATTAACCCTGATGGAATGAGGCAACCGAATTCGGAAGTCGTTACTATACTCACCACCCTCCCCGGGCACCACGATGACCTTCGCCGGTTCGCCGCCCGCCAGCGCCACCAGCACTGTTGGACGGTGGGCCGAAAACAACGTTGACACCCACCGCTTGTTCCGCTATGCTGGCCCCATGCTGTTCACCAATCCGGTTATCGCGAATATCCTCCTTCTTTGCGCGTGGGTACCATAAGCCGTCGCGACCGGGATATTTGCATCACTTTTCACCCCTCCCGGTCACCGGGAGGGGTGTTGTTTATATGGAGGAACGAGATGATGGTGCCGTACGTGACCGACACCTCCCGCTGGGAGCGCTGGCAATGCGATTACCGGCTGGGGCTGATCTTGATTATGCCGCCGGAGGAGGTGGGCGGACCGGTGAATGCGCTGCGGGAAAAGTACGATCCGTATACCTACGCGATCTGTCCCGCGCATATCACGCTGTCCGACCCCCTGGGGCTGGAGATGACGCCGGAGCGGGATGCGGAGATTACCGCGCTCCTGAGTACCGTTGAACCGTTTATGCTCTACTTCGATAGGCCGCACGCCTCCAGGGAGCGCGGCGGCGTGGCGTACCCGATACATCCGCGTGAACCGATTGACGCAGTGCGGGCGACGCTGCATCAGGCGTCGGCCTTCACGCGGGAACCGTGTTGGACGCGCACCATCCCCCCGCACATGACCATCGCGGAATTCGTGAGTGTCGAGGAAAGCTGGCGCATCATGGAGGAGATTGCGGAGACGGCGCCCAGCGGCGCCTTCCTGTGCGACCGCCTGGAATTTATCGTGCCCGATATTGACATGCACTTTCAGCGAGTCAAGTCGTATCCGCTGGGGAAAGGATGAGCGCGATGATCCTCGGAGAGAGCTTTATGCTTTGTTGATTGCGGAACACGTGCCATCTCACCCACATCTCCAGCAGGGAATACGCCTCCCGACACGGAATGACTATTACCGGAATTTTCTGAAAGGCACATCGCAACAACCGTGGTAGACCTGCTTTCAGTGTACCCTCCCGAACTGGCCGGGGCGCCGCGTATCGGCACCGACGAGGCGGGGAAGGGGGATTATTTCGGCGATCTGGTGGTGGCCGGCGTGTATTTGGACGCCGCCATGGAGCTGCTGGCGGCGGAGATGGGCGTGCGGGACAGCAAGAAGCTGACCGATGTGCGCGCGCGCGGGTTGGCGCGCGAACTCCGCGCCGTGTTCCCGCACGAGATCGTGCGCATCTCCCCGACGAAGTATAACGATCTCTACGAGAAGATGGGCAATCTCAACCGCCTGCTCGCCTGGGCACACGCGCGGGTGATCGAAAACCTGCTGCCGCGCACAGGGGCATCGCTGGTAGTGGCCGACCAGTTCGGCAACGCCGCCGTGCTGGAGAGCGCGCTGCTGCGCGGCGGCCGGCGCGTGCGGCTGGTGCAGATTCCCAAAGGTGAGCGCGACCTCGCTGTCGCCTCCGCCAGCATCGTCGCCCGCGCTGCCTTCTTGAAACGGCTGGAGACGCTCTCGCACGAGGCTGGCCTCGAACTGCCCAAAGGCGCCACCCACGTGCTGCCCACCGCCCGCGCGCTTTATGAAAAAGGCGGCCTCCTCCTTCTGCGGCGCGTGGCAAAGCTGCATTTTCGGACGACGGCGCAGGTGGTGGGTGAGGGCTAAAATTCCAACAGTGATTGTGCCGTGTTGTGAATGCTCAGTAATTCGGTGGCTGCCTCCAATTGCCGAAGCAATTGGCTGGCTGTCACCGAATTACCCATCGTAATATTCATCGTTGAACCCATCCAGGGAAAAGGAGTGTTCCCATGCGTGTGCATTCGGAGATTCGCTGGGTGTTGGGACGAGCGGCGGTAGACGCGCTGCCTTCCACCGTCATTTGCCTGCTGCTGGCGTTCGTAATCGGGCGCTGGCCGGAATATGCGCCGATGGCCGGTTTCGCGCTGGTGGTGATGGGCATCGTCGCCATCGGACGCTTCAGCAGTCACGTCTGGTGGCTCATGCGAGCGTCGGATGTCTTGATCCGGGAGGATCCGCGGACCATGCTGCTCACCGCCGACCGTGGCTGGCGCACCGTGTCGCTGCATCCGACGGAGCCTGACAGGCAGGCGCTCGCCATCACCGGCCTCTCCTTTATCACCGCCTTCAGCGGCGTCTCGCTGGATGCCCAGCATGACACCCCCGTGCAGGTATATCTGAGTGAGGAACACCCGGATTTGATCCTCATGCGCTTCGGCGATCGCGTCTTCTGCTCGGAAGTGCGGCAGCGCATTGAGCCGGGACAGGAACAGGGCGCCCCGGCGCGCGTCCTGGAGGTGCCGGATGAGATTGAAACAGCCGTGGATGGTGACCCGAAAGCTCCGCCCTTCCGCCGGGCGGAAGTGAACCCGCATATCGTTGAGGATCTTCGCAAGCTGGCGAGCGAGGCGGGGACGGGCGCGATCATCATTGCGGCCGTTGCGGTGATTGTTGCCGCGGTTGTCGGCGCCACCAGTGGTGGTTGGGCGCTGCTGGTGAATTGGCGGTTTATGCTCGAAAATCCGATAGGCGCGCTGAAGGGTATGGCTCCTGTACTTTTCACCTGCGTGGTGGCGATCTATATTATTCGTCATAATGCGCACGTCCCATGGCAGATTCATCGCGGGATATCGGTGGTACGCAAGCGCGAACCGCGCCCATCGCTGCTCGCGATTGAAGACGTGAGCGACAAAGATGAGAAGAAAGGCACCACATGGCGGGTGAAGGTGACGGTCATCGGGGACGGCACCGAGGTGACCGGGAAGCTGCTGACACCGATAACAGCGGATATCGCCGCCATCATCACCGGCAGCGGCGGACTGCTTTACCGTACCGGAATACCGGGAGACCCGCTGGTGATTCAGACCGTCAACGGCGTGCTCGTTTGCACGGAAGAAAGCGTAACGAAAGCAACCGCACCGTCGGAGCCGGTCACCTGATACATATAAAGGAGGCGCAACCATGCCCACGTCACTGAGTTTCACCCGTGAAATTCCTCTCCGCCATGATGTGGATGTCTTCGTCGCCGGCGGCGGGCCCGCCGGGGTGGCGGCGGCGCTGGCGGCGGCGCGGCGGGGGGCATCGGTCTTCCTGGCGGAGGGCCAGGGCTGTTTCGGCGGCATGGGCACGGCGGGGTTGGTGCCGGCGTTCATGCAGTTCGGCGACGGCATCAACTTCCTTGCCGGGGGCGTCGGGCGCGAGGTGTACGACCGCCTCTTTGCCGCCGGGGGTGTCGGACCGGATGATAAGAAGGATCACGGCGCCTGCGTCTGCGGCATCCGCGCCGAGGCGCTGAAGCGCGTCTACGACGAGATGATGACGGAATCCGGCGCCGGCTTCGCCTTCGGCACGCAAATGGTGGCGGTGGAGGCGGCGGAGGGCGCCGTGTCGCACGTCGTCTGCGCGGGCAAGAGCGGCCTCTTCGCCGTGCGGGCGCGTGTCTTCGTGGACGCCACCGGCGATGGCGACCTCGCCGCCTGGGCGGGCGCGCCCTACGAAAAGGGCGACGCGCAGGGCAACCTGATGCCCGGCACGCTCTGCAGCCTTTACGCCGACATTGACTGGGGCGCCGCGCGCGCCAGCGGGGTCGGACATTACCAGGTGCTCGAGCAGGCCATCGCCGACGGCGTCTTCACCAATCCGGATCGCCACCTGCCCGGCTTCTGGCGGGTGGGCCGACACATCGGCGGCGGCAACATCGGCCACACCTTCGGCGTGGACGGCACCGACGAGCGCTCGCTGACAGAGGCGCTGCTCTGGGGCCGCCAGTATCAGCGGGAATACCAGCGCTTCTACCGGGAATATCTGACGGGGTACGAGGCGATGGAACTCGTCGCCACCGGCTCGCTGCTCGGCATTCGCGAGACCCGGCGCATCACCGGCGACTACACCATGACGCTGGCGGATTTTCACGCCCGCGCCGGCTTCCCCGACGAAATCGGCCGCTACAGCTATCCGGTGGATATCCACGCGTCCAATACCGACCTGGCCAGCTTCAAGCAGTTTGAAGAGGAGTTTCATACCCTGCGCTACGGCGAGGGCGAAAGCTACGGCATCCCCTTCCGCGCCCTCGTGCCGCGCGACCTGCGCAACGTGCTGGTGGCCGGCCGCTGCGTCAGCACCGACCGCTACATGCAGTCTTCCATCCGCGTCATGCCCGGCTGCTACATCACCGGCCAGGCGGCCGGCCTCGCCGCCGCGCTGGCAACGAACGGCGACGTGCGCGCGGTGGACGTGACGGCGCTGCAACGGGAACTGGCGGCGATGGGCGGGTATTTGCCGAATTGCGGGTGAGTACCTGGGTATGGGGCGGGCGAGACTCCGTCGAGCCGACTCCGGGTGGAAGTGCTGGTATGTCGTGTGTGATAGAAAGACTATCTCGTGAACACGACGGATTAGACTTCCACCCGGAGTCGGCTCGACGGAGTCTCGCCCGCCCAGCATTGATCATCGCCCTGTCCGGATTTTTCTACTTCGCGATTTCCACCTGCCGGGTTTCGCGGATAACCGTCACTTTGATCTGGCCCGGATACTGCATGTGCTCTTCGATTTCGTGGGCGACGTCGCGGGCGATGAGGTAGGCGCCCTGGTCGTCCACCTGGTCGGGCTTGACCATGATGCGGATTTCGCGACCGGCCTGGATGGCGAAGCAGCGCTCGACGCCGGGACGGGAGGTGGCGATCTCCTCCAGCTTCTGCAGGCGCTTGATGTAATTTTCGATGGATTCACGCCGCGCGCCGGGGCGTGCGCCGCTGATGGCGTCGGCTGCCTGCACCACTTCCACCGTCTCCGGGTGCGGTTCGCCGTGATGCGCGGCGATGGCGTGTACCACCTCCGCCTGTTCGCGGCACTTGCGCGCCAACTCGGCGGAGAGTTGATGGTGGGCGCCTTCGCTCTCGCTGTCGGCGGCTTTGCCGATGTCGTGCAGCAGGCCGGCGCGGCGGGCGATCTCCACGTTCGCGCCCAGTTCTTCCGCCATCATGCGCGCCAGGTGGCACACCTCGATGGAGTGGTCGAGCACGTTCTGGCCATAGCTGGTGCGGTAGCGCAGGCGGCCCAGCGCGCGCACCAGGTCGGGCTG
>JAKIYB010000245.1 GCA_022708765.1 Armatimonadota bacterium
TGCGAATAATGCGAAGCTCGCAGGGATGGCCGAGTCGCGCCAGTTCTCCGGCGACCCATTCACTCTGCGTGCGCGCAAGCTTACTGCCGCGACTGCCAAGTCTGATCGGATGATTCATGTGTCGTCCTCGTCGTCAGGTGTGACGGATAAATTAAAGAGTTCACAGACCAATGGCAGTGCCTGCTGCTCGCGCGAGAGCATAGCTTTCAGATGCACGGTTGGAGTGTGAAGGAGCTTATTCACCAGCGAGGTGGTCAGCAGGTCCACGGCGGCGCGCTGTTCTGGTGACAGCGTGGCCAATGTGCCGGCCATGCGCTCAAGCTCCGCCCGGCGCGTCGTCTCAAAGGCATCGCGCAGCGCGCAGATGACCGGCGCGGCTTCCAGGCCGGCCTGACGCTGCCGCCAGCGCTCCACTTCCTCGCTGACGATCACCTCAACGCCGGGGATTTCGTCCTGCCGCATCCGGCAGCATTGGTCAGCTACGGCATCCAGATCGTCAATGTTGTAGAGATGGACGTTCGGAATGTCAGCGACAGCCGGATCAATATCGCGCGGCACAGCGATATCAATCATGAAGAGCGGTCGGTTCGGACGGACGCGCATGGCGTGTTCTACCGTTGCATGCGGCAGCACGATATGCGGCGCGCCGGTAGAACTGAGGAGGATATCCACCTCGGCCAGCTTTGCCGTCAACTCGGTGAAGGCGATAATTTCGGCACCCAGTTTCTCTGCCATGGCGCGGGCGTGGTCGGGGGTGCGGTTTGCCACGTAGATAGGCTCGGCGCCGTGCGCAGCAAGGTGTTTCGCCGACAACTCGGACATTTTCCCGGCGCCCAGCACGAGGACGGAACGTCCGGCAATATCGGTAAAGAGCGTACGCGCCAGTTCCACGGCGATCCCACCGATGGAGAAGATGCCGTCACTGATGCCGGTTTCCGCCCTCGCGCGCTTGCCGGTGGCGACGGCCTGCTGGAACAGGGTCGAGAGGTGACGGCCTGCCCCCTGATATTCCACTGCCATCTCCAAGGCGTCGGCCACCTGGCCGAGAATCTGCGTTTCGCCTACCACGAGCGAATCAAGGCCGGCGGCAACGCGGAAGAGGTGGCGCGCCACTTCCGTACCCTGAGAAAGATAAAGATGCGCGAGCAAGGCATCGTGTCCGATACCGGCGCGATCCGCCAGGTAGTTCACCAACGCGGTGAGATCACAGGCGACGGCATAGACTTCGGTGCGATTGCACGTGGAGAGGACCACAGCTTCGTCAATGCCGGGCAACGAGCGGAGTTCATGCAGCAGCCGCCCCTGCGTTGCGTTGCTGATATACAGGCGTTCACGTATGGTGAGCGGCGCCGTTGTATGGTTGAGTCCGACGAGAACAATCATCAATACAAACCTGCACGTGCGGGTTCTGATTCGTTACGCGGAAGTATACCCGAATATGGCTACCTTATGACATGCGTTCGCATAGCGCTTGCTCCAGCATCCGGGCGGCTTCTCTCTCGGCAGTTTCCGGGTTGCCGGCGTGAATCCAGTCAAGGAGCGGCAGGTCCAACACGCGCTCCCAGGCTTCGCGGCGGGCGTCATCCGGCAAACCGGCAGCTTTCGCGCGCGGCTCCCAACTTCGGCGCAGACCGCGCAGAATCTCCAGAAGCGTCGCATATTCCGGGCCGAACTCCCGCTCCAGATGCATGCGCAACTTGCGGATAAAGGCTGGACTGGAGCCGGAAGTTGACAGCGCAATACAGAGCGCGCCACGGCGGACTACCGCAGGCATAATCACCGTGCTCTCATCGGGCACATCTACCACATTCACCCAGGTACGGCAGGCATCCGCGGCGCGGGCGACGGCGGCGTTCACCGCGCGGTCGGCGGTGGCGGCAATGATCAGCCAGGCACCTTCGACGTCGGATTCGGCAAAAGGCCGGCGGTGCCAGATAACACTGTCAGGCATCGGGACGCCGTCAGGGGCGACAACGACCACCTCGGCGCCGGCTTCCAGCAGGCTCTCTACCTTGCGGAGGGCGATTTTTCCGGCTCCCACCACCAGGCAGCGTTTTTCCCGCAGATCAAGAAAGATCGGATAATAGACCGGGATGTCGGGCGCGCGATTGCTCATTTCGCTATCTTTCTGAACGCCTTGCGCATTACCTGTAACGTCTGCTCGACATCGGCGTCCGTATGCGCGGCGGAGACGAACATCGCTTCGAACTGGCTGGGCGCCAGCATCACTCCATCTTCCAGGCAGGCACGGAAGAAGGCGGCATACCGTCCTGTATCAGCGCGTAGAGCATACTCGAAATTCATCACCGGGCCGTCTGTGAAGAAACCGGTGAGCATGGACCCCATAACATTGACCACCGCGGGCACACCGGCATCCACCGCGGCGCTGGTCATTCCATCGGCCAACCGTCGAGCCAGCGCATTGATGCGCGGATAGGGATTCGTCGTTTCAAGCATGTGCAGCGTCGCCTGGCCGGCGGCGACCGCCAGCGGATTACCGGAAAGGGTACCGGCCTGGTATACCGGGCCTTCGGGCGCCATCAGGCGCATAAGATCAGCGCATCCACCGAAAGCGCCTACCGGCAGTCCACCACCGATGATTTTGCCCATGGTGCAGAGATCGGGAGTGACGCCCAGCCACCCCTGCGCGCCAGCGAGACCGAGACGGAAACCGGTAATAACCTCATCGAAGATGAGCAATGCGCCAGCGTCGCGGAGCATGGCCCGCACCGCTTGCCAGTAGCCATCAGCCGGCGGCACCACGCCCATATTCGCCGGAACCGGTTCGCCAATCAGGCAGGCGACTTCGCCGCCGCGCGCCTTCAATACCGCTCGGAGCGCATCGAGGTCGTTGAAGGGGATGGTAATCGTCAGCGCGGCGAAGGCTTCCGGTACACCGGGCGTACCGGGAATACCCTGGGTGGCGATGCCGGAGCCGGCTTTTGCCAGCAGGCCGTCGCTGTGACCGTGATATCCACCATCAAATTTGATAATCAGATCACGGTCGGTGGCGGCGCGCGCCAGCCGGATGGCGCTCATTACCGCTTCAGTGCCAGAACTCACCAGCCGCACCATCTCGAAGCAGGGAACCAGTCGGCAGAGCGTTTCGGCGAAATCAGCTTCTCGGACGGTAAGCGCGCCGAAGCTGGTCCCGAGGGCAGCGGTATCGCACACGGCTTCAATGACCGGTTTTGGGGCGTGCCCGAGAATGAGCGGGCCCCAGGAACCGATATAATCCAGATATTTATTGCCGTCAACGTCGCGGACGTGGCAGCCGCTGCCGCTGGCGATGGTGACCGGTTCGCCGCCAACGGATTTATACGCGCGCACGGGGCTGTTCACACCACCAGGAATGACAGCTTGCGCGCGGACAAAGATATCGTGGGATCGCTGATGCGTCATTGCTGCTCTCCAAAACTGTCGGTTATGTAGATATTTGGGATATTATGACCTATTTTTTAGTAAAGTGGCAAACATTCCAGCGATGCCGGTCTGGCCACTGGACAAGCGTTCACAGAAGTTATTACACTGATGCGGGAGATTTATTATGACCGATTCATCGTCAACCGTGGCGCCGGGCACCGTCTATCTCGTCGGCGCCGGGCCGGGCGACCCCGGACTCTTGACGCGCGCCGGCGCCGACGCTATCGCCCGGGCGGACGTGATCGTGCATGACCGGCTGGCGAATCCGTCGTTGCTGGCGCTTGCGCGCACGGGCGTCGAATATATTTATGTCGGAAAAGCTTCTTCTGCGCATACCCTCACCCAGGACGAGATTAACGAAGTACTGGCGGTTCAAGCGCGACGTGGGAAGTGTGTCTGCAGGCTAAAAGGCGGCGACCCTTTCGTCTTTGGACGGGGTGGGGAGGAAGCCGTGTATCTACGCGAGCGCGGAATTCCCTATGTCGTCGTGCCGGGGATCACCTCCGCGATCGCTGTGCCGGCGTATGCCGGCATCCCGGTAACGGACCGGCGCTGCGCGTCCTCATTCGCGGTGATCACCGGGCACGAAGACGCGGAGAAAACCGAATCCACGCTGGATTGGGCGGGCATCGCCGGTGGGGCGGATACGCTTGTCTTCCTGATGGGTCTCTCCAATCTGCCGGAAATCTCGCGGCAGCTTATCGCCAACGGTCGCCCCGCCGCCACCCCCGCGGCTTCTATCCAGAGCGGCACCACGCCAAATCAGCGCGTGGTGACGGGCACGCTTACGGATATCGCCGATCGGGTGAAGGAGGCGGGATTGCGCTCACCGGTCATCACCGTCGTAGGTGAGGTTGTCACTCTTCGCCGCGAACTGGCGTGGTTCGACACCCGTCCGTTGTTTGGCAAGCGCATCCTGGTCACGCGCTCGCGCGCGCAGGCCAGCGCGCTGTCCGAACTGCTGGCGGCGGCGGGCGCCGTGCCGGTGGAAGTGCCGGTGATTCGATGTGAGACACTTCCACCGATAAATGATCTCCTTTCGAGGCTACGATTGGCCGATTGGCTGGTCTTCACCTCCGCGAATGGCCTGCCCGCGCTGCTGGAGCAGGTGACGGCACTGGGCGGCGATATCCGCGCGCTGGGCGAGGCGAAAATTGCCGCCATTGGCCCGGCGACCGCAGAGTCCTTGCGCCGGCACCATCTTCACGTGGACTATATGGCTGAGCGTTTCGTGGCGGAGGCACTGGCGGAAGGCTTCCCCAATCCCATGGGAACACGCATCGTCATCGCCCGCGCGGAAGAGGCGCGCGATGTGCTGCCGGACACGCTGCGCGAACGCGGCGCGAAAGTCGAGATTCTCCCTGTCTATCGCACGGTACCCGAACCTGGCGAAGCGCCCGATCTGTCTACGGTTGACGCGATTACGTTTACCAGTTCCTCCACCGTGAAGAATTTCCGCGTGCTGGTGCCGGGGCCGGTGGAAGGACCGGTGGTCGCCTGTATTGGGCCGGTCACGGCGCAAACCGCGCGCAAATTGGGGCTGCGCGTGGATATCGAAGCAGCATCGTTCACCGTGCCTGATCTGGTGGCGGCATTGGAGCGATATTTTGCACCTACCCCCGCCCCCCCTTCCTGCAAGGAAGGGGACGAATAGGAGACGTCGATGAGTGATTTCTTCCGCGGGCGTCGGCTGCGGCGCAGCGCGACGATTCGCCGCATGGTTCGCGAGACGCAGGTGACCGTTGATGATTTAATCTACCCGATGTTCGTGCTGCCGGGGAGTGGGGTGCAGGAGCCCATCGGCTCGATGCCCGGACAATACCGCTGGACGGTGGACTTGATGGTAGAAGAGTGCCGACGTCTCGCGGACATCGGTATTCCAGCGGTGCTGCTGTTTGGCATTCCGGAGGAGAAGGACGCGCGCGGGTCGGAGGCGTCGGCAGCGCGCGGCGCGGTGCAGCACGCCTGCGCGGCGCTCAAGCAGTCGCTGCCGGAATTGTGCGTCATCACCGATGTCTGCCTGTGCGAATATACCAGCCACGGGCACTGCGGTATCCTCTCCCCCGACGGCGAGGTGTGCAATGACCTGACGCTGCACCGGCTGGCGGAAGTGGCGGTGTCGCACGCGCGAGCGGGAGCGGACATCATCGCCCCCTCGGATATGATGGACGGGCGTATCGGCGCCATCCGCGATGCGCTGGATGAGGCAGACTTCCTCAATACGCCAATTATGAGTTACGCGGCAAAATACGCCTCCGCGTTTTATGGGCCGTTCCGCGAGGCGGCAGACTCGGCACCGCAGTTCGGTGACCGTCGCGGTTATCAGATGGATCCACCGAATCGGCGGGAGGCGCTGCGCGAGCTGGCCGCGGACTATGACGAGGGCGCGGACATCCTGATGGTGAAGCCGGCGCTCGCGTATCTGGATATCATCGCCGACGCGCGCGCCGCTTTTGACGCGCCCATTGCCGCGTATAACGTCAGCGGCGAATACAGCATGCTGATGGCGGCGGTGGAGCGCGGCTGGCTGGATCTGGAACGTTCGGTGATGGAGGTGTTGGTGGCGATCAAGCGCACCGGCGCCGACCTGATCCTCACCTACCATGCGCCGGATGTCGCCACCTGGCTGGCGCGGCGCTAACCGCGCGTTCACGCCTCCGATACCAGGGTGGGTACCAGTTGTACCCACCCTTTGGCTTCACTGCCTCATACGACGGCGAAGCCGCTTTGTGAAGAAAAGCGCAAAGGCGGCGCTTTCGACGAAAATATTTCAGCAAGCACTTGTAAAATTCCGGTCTAAGCGGTTGTCAATAGTTGAATTAAATGGTAAATTTATCTCGTATATCAGTTAACCACGGAATTTGTGATGGTATTCACCAGCACAAAGATCCCGGTGGAAATCCGCAGGCCGACCGCAGGCTTTCAGGAGTAAGCGGCGGCAGTATATGCTATACGCAGACGAGTCAACCACTATGTTTGCACTTACTGAGCTTGATCAGAATGCCCCCGACGCCTCGCAGTGCCCTTCGCTGCCCGCGGGACTGGGCGAACGCCAGATGCTGGTGATGGTCGGGTTGAGTTATCGCACGGCGTCCGTGGCGTTGCGTGAAAAATTCGCCCTTGCCGGCGACAGTCTATCGACCGCGCTGTTCACCTTAACCGCGCACCCCGCCGTACACGAAGCTTTCATCCTTTCTACCTGCAACCGCACTGAGTGTTATGCCGTTATCACCACGTTGGACGATTGGCGTGGCCTGATGCTGACGCTCTTCGCCGGGCTAAGTCACGCGGATGAAGGGGAGTATGAGGATAGTCTCTATTGGCATGCTGGCGAAGATGCCGCGCGCCACCTGTTCCGGGTAGCTGCCGGTCTGGATTCGATGGTATTGGGTGAGGCGGAAATCGTCAATCAACTCAAGCAGGCTTCCGCGGTCGCGCGTTGCACCGGCGCGGCGGGCACC
>JAKIYB010000246.1 GCA_022708765.1 Armatimonadota bacterium
TGAGGAAGGTATTCAGTACCTCTTGCTTCAGTCCGAGTATGCCGGCGGCCAGCGCGCGCTCCACGCGTGGGTCTTCCAGCGCCATGTAGGCGGTGGGGGCGTTTACCACTCCACCCTGGCCCCAGTAGTGCAGGTAATAGTTGTCCAATCCGCCGCGCTGTATTTCCTCCAGTCCTGCCACGCGGGCCTTCAGCGCTTCGTCGCGTACAATGGGATTGGCTTTTGCTTGCGCTTTAACACGCGGGAATTCCTCCGCGTTAAAGAGGAGGAACGGCGACTTGCGGTCAGGTTTCGCTGGGGTGAAGTCAAAGTGATAATCCTTTACCTCGTCCAACGGGAATTCGCCATATTTTATCAGGCGCTTGCGGAAGGGATGCACCGGCTGGTCGGGCAGCATCACTTCCGCCGGGTCTACTGCCAGCGTCCACTCACGGTGCAGTGGTGACAGGTCTTCGCGAGCGTTTTCACTTTTACGGATGAGTGATACCAGCGGGAAGAGGACGTCCAACCGCCCACCTTTGCCGATGGTCACCGGCACACGATTGATGGCAAAGCCGTCCCAGCGATACGGTGACCAGCGTGAAGGGCGCAGCAACTGCACGCTGACCATGTATTCGCCGCCCAGATCCTGAGTGAAGCCGGCGGACTGGGCGCGGTCTTCTTCCCACCAGAAACTCCATGGCGAGAGGAGGAAGAGCGTGCGTTCGCGTTCGCCCATCTCAAAATTGAATTTGTTGAGGAAGCGATTTTTTCCGCCGTTGACATTCTCGTAATACGTGTCGTACCAGAGCACCTGGTCGGCTTCCAGCCCCGCGCGCATGTTTAGCCGGAAGGCGGTTTTTGGTGATACGATGGTGCTGTCTTCGGTGATGAGGAATACATCCTGTTGCCCGGCAAGCTGTATTGTCATGCTGTAGGTGCGATCATCGTCAAGGGTGAAGGACTGACGCACCGTCACGCGCAGCGGTCCCTGTTCCAGCACCTCCGTCTTCGCGTCTTTCACTATCAGCGGGGCGCCGGTGTGGGCCCATTCGCCAGCGGTCAGTCCTGTCTTCGCACCACGTGAAAGAGAAGCCAGCGGCGGCGGCAGTTCGGTGAGCGGACAGGGGAGTGCTTTACCTGGCCATAGCGGCAGGCGTGCGCCCACACGGTCATTTTTCAACTCCCAGGCGTCAGCCGTTTTTGTCAACGCTATGTCAGTGGCAGGTGGTGTCTTCGGCATCCCCGGCTGAAGGATGAACTGCCGCGTTTCGAGCGCCTTTAGCGTCACTACCGTCCAGATGTTGCCCTTCACCCTCCCATTTGCCCGCGTGACATCGGTGAACTGGCAGAGCAGCGGTGTTCCCGCAGAGTCTGTCAGATACATCTCCTTCGCTGTGGTCGCCACGTCGAAGGAGAAATGCACCAGTTCATCGCTCCATGTCCGATTCAGGTATTCCTTCAGCGTGAAGGTTTGTAACGGCGCGGCGAAAGCGCTGATAGCGAAACAGGCCAGTACCAGGATAGTTAGAATTCGCATACTGTTACCGATGTGTTACCGGGCGAGGATGCTCGCCAACCCAGGATTTTATCGTTGGTCTGATGCCCAGATCGCTTTGTCGCGATCTGTATAGAGATTGCCGACGTTGTCGGCGATGATGACGCCGTCGCGGTGCTCGCCGAGGTCGTGAACGAGCTCGGTAAGAGCGCCGATGTGGAGGGCGTTATCACGGATGATGGAGTTCAGCAGGCCGCGCAGCACCAGGCCGTATTCCGGCGAGTTTACGCCGCCTCCGTCATCCTGGCCCACACACATACTGTTGCCGGTGAAGACCAGACCGTGGCAGCCTTCCAGGCGGGCATGGCAGCTATCCAACGGCTCGGTCACCCATTCCGGCTTGCCGCTGCGATAGATGACGTTGCCGGTGACGGTAAAGCACATGCTGGGGGAGTCGCCGTTGGGACGCAAGCTGATGCCCGGTCCGCCGGAACGGTCAATGTAGTTGCCGGTGATGTTGTAATGGCTGCCGCCAAGGATGCGGATGCCGCCGTTGTGGTTCCATTCGATGCGGTTGCCGGTCATGGTAATGGAGGCGTTGGCGGCGTCCGCCATGTAGCCCGCTCCGCCATTGCCGCTGAACCAGTTGTCGAGGATGAAAGCATCCCAGCCGCGCACATAGAGGCCGTTCCCCTTGTTGAAGATCACCTCGCATCCGCGCATGCTGAAGCACCACACGGGGTCGAAGCGCACGCCGTCACCGGTGAAGTTGCTGATATGGCAGCGCTCGATACGCGGAGTGTCCTCTTCTTTCTTATCATCTTTAGGTCCCATATAGATGCCGTGGATGCCCGTCCCCAGGCCGCTGCCATGCAGAGTAAGGCCGTTTACGGTGGCGCCCACTGCGCCGGTGATATTGATAAGACACGCCGCCGCCGGGTTGTTTAGCTTAAGGATCGAGCCACCACCGGAGCGGTAACCCCAGGTGGCGTTGCCCACAATGCCGGTGTGCGGCGGCATCTGCAGTTCGCCCACCAGGAAGGTGCCGTCAGGTACATAGACGGTGCCGGTGGAGTTTCCGGCTTCCGCCAGCGCGGTGCGGAAGGCTGCGGTGTCGTCGGTCTGTCCGTCGCCTTTAGCGCCGAACGCGGTGACATCTAAACGATCAATGCTCATGAGAGCTCCTTTCACGGGAAGGATTAGCCGCTGATCATGTCCGCAATCAGGCGGCACAGGGAAATGTCCCCATCCGGTGGCACCTGGTCGGCGACGCCGATGATGAAGGGGGTTCCACTCCAGGCGTCGAGCAGGCGGTGGATGTGCATTTCCATATCGGCGCGGGTATACGGCGGAGCGAACATGGCCCCC
Organism: Armatimonadota bacterium; assembly: GCA_022708765.1. GTDB lineage: Bacteria > Armatimonadota > Hebobacteria > CAIYQO01 > CAIYQO01 > JAKIYB01. The sequence continues at coordinate 2,846 of JAKIYB010000246.1, forward strand.
GGCACGCCGCCCCAGAGGATGAGGTGGTCACTGTCCGCCACCGCACGCATCTCCTCAAGGGAGACGTCACCCACCGGCTTCGGAGTGAGCGCCTCTACTCCGGTGAAGCCAATGGCCGCTAATTGCGGCAGCAGGCCGCGCACGGTACCGTCCAGATGCACGACGGTCGCCACTCCGGCGGCATGTAGTTTTACCAGCCAGCGGCGGTGCATCGGTGCAAGCCATTCCGCATACAGGCTGCCGACGTTGTCGCTGGAAAGGTTGTCGGCGAAGTGCAGTAGCGGCGGGCCCAGCGCGCACACTGCGTCAATGATGGAATCCTCCTGCGCGGCCATCTCGGCGAAGAGATCGCGCACGGCATCCTCATAATCATACAACAGGTAGGTGCCGTCTATCACGCCCGCCCACTCGTAGAGGAAAGAGGAGAGCGGTGAGCGCGGCATGCCCAGACTGGGTAAGCCGTCATACTCCGCCCACAATACCATCCGTTCGCGGTAATCATCCAGATTGCATGGAACCAGCGTTCGGTGCGCCATCAGATAGCGCAGCGCGTCCAGGTCAGCGGCCGTCTCGATGAAGTGTTTGGTGATACCGGTACTGCAGCTTTCCGCTGCCCAGACGCTCTCCTCGGCGATCTCGCCAAGGGGTGTACGGTAGCGCTGCGTGGTAACGCCGTTTATCGTCTCGCGGGAGTATTCTACAGTGTTATCAAAGACCGGTTCCGCGGTGAGAAACTTCGGATAATAGTAGTAGGGCATCAGCCCCAGCTTGCGGTGGCAGGCCAGATAACCTTCTTCGGTCTGCCAGGCGGGGTCAGCGGTGCCGTCGCATTCGCGCCCGGTCATCCAGTAGGTAATATCACCATTCCAGACGATGCGGCCGCCCTCTTCGCCGCGCAGCAGCTTGAGAAATGATGCGAGCATGGATGCTACCTCATCCTCTGTATTCTACTCACCGGCGAGGGTTCCTGCGTGCGCGCCGGGCGGTAGCGCCTCTTCTTCGGCATACGGCGTGTCGCTCACCATACCCTGATCGGCTCCGGGCGGCAAGGTGGGCGCTTCGCCGCGCATTTTCGCCTCGTGGCGCGCCATATAAGCCCGCGATTCCGGCGCCACGCAGCGCCAGCCGTTCTGCAGATGCAGGAGATCGAGGAGCTCCTCGTATGCGGCGTCACAGCGGTCGCTCACTGCGTTATCATGAGTGAGCAGTTCCATGTCAATGAGCGCGCGCAGATAGAGGATGCGCCAGCGCCAGTTCCGGCGGGCGCGTTCGGGCAGGCGGGCGTCGGCTTCCTGCAGCAGTGTCCAAGCACGTTCAGCACGCTCCAGCGTCCACTCGGACCGCGGGTAGTTGGATTCCAGCAGTGCGATGGCTTCGGCGACGCCCTCCATCACCTCCGGTGAGAACTCGTAGGCGATATATTCCCGCACTGTCTGCCAGGCTGGTGTCTCCTTGTCCCAGAAGAACCGGGCGAAGAGCACCTTGTTGATGTCTTCAAAATTACCCTCGGAGTAGGGCAGTCCGCCAGACATCAGGTGCTTCGACTGGTTCCAGAGCCGTTGGTAGCGCTCCGGCAGCGGGTTAGCGCCGTAGCCACCCCAGGGGAAGCGGCCCCACATGCTGATTTCCGCGAAGTTGATCATCGGCAGCCCGCCGGGGGCGCCGTGCTCCAGCGGCCACGCGGGGAAATCGTAGTGCGAGTCGGCCATGAGGTAGTCGGCCCAGCCGTCGTCCTCGCGCAGAGCCTGGTCCAGTCCTTCGAACTCGCCGTCGGGTGTCTCCAGCACGTCAAAGCACCAGGCGCCGAGGACGAATTGAGCGTCAGGATAGCGGGCGCGGGTGAGGCGGGCAAACTCTTTCGCGATTGTGACATAACCGCGCGCACCCCACGGCCAGCACTGGTCACAGCCGCAGCCGCCTGAATCGTAGGGGAAGGCCACTACATAGTCAACGCCAATGTCTTCGTAGCCCGCCAGGTAGTCATCCAGCATGCATGAGAGATACTGGAAGCCTTCCGGTATGCTGGGGCAGATGCGCGTGCCGGCATATCCCCGGCGCGGAGGACTGGTGTCCGGGAACTCGGGGGCGAGGAGCGACTCTGGCGCGGTGCAGAAGCCGATATTCGGTTCCTTCAGCAGTGCTACCTTCAAGCCGGCGCGTTTCGCCGCCCCCAGCAGCGCATGATTTTCCTTCCGGCGCGCAATCGCGTCCGGGGTTGTCGCGTTTTCATGCTGCGGCAGGTGGAAGGCGATGGTATTGATTCCCCACAGGCCGAGGTCTTCCATGTACCGATACACCTCTTCATGCGGGGCCATCACGTACCAGTTGTTGTGCAGCGCGAAGTAGATGCCGCGCAATGCGCAGGAGGGCACAGAGACGCCGCGCCACGGGCCAGGGGTGAAAGAGCCCTCATCCAGGCGTGCATTGTGCAGCAGCTTGCCGATGCCGGCGAGTAGACCGAGGTAGTCGTTGCCGGCTATCCGCAGCCCGCCTGGAATATCTTCGATGCGGAAACCTTCTTCACCGATGCCCGGTTCCAGCGACAGTGTGACGGCCAACGTGGAACCGGTCGTCACTGCGGTCAGATCGGTGCCGCAGCGTTCCACAAGGTGGCGGCGGAAGATACCGGCGATAAATGGCGTCGTCTCATCGGCGCCAACGGGGAGGGATAGTTCAATACGGGTATATACGGGCATGGATGCTCCTGTAGAAACCGATCATGCCTTATGCTATCGCGTTGGCAAGAGGGCGTCAATCTTTTAACGATTAAAGTTGCGGCATTATCTCATCATTGACAATAATGCTGTGGAAAAGTAAGATAACACACAATAACGCACAGAAAGAAACATCATGCCGACATTTGCCTTTCAGGAAGTTCGCTGTTCGTTAGCCGACCTCGTCGGCGAAGAGTATTTGCGCGCCGTTTGTGCCGCGCGCGCGGCGGTGAGCGGTGAGGATGAAGCAGCCCTCCTCACGCTGGCGACGACTCCGGTGGATTTCTTCCCTCAAACGTTTCAGCAGCGCTTATCCATGATGCTGCCAAGGGTGGGGGAGCAGGTCGTTTCAATGACGCCTCGCACAGCCATCGGCGCCACAACGAAATCCTTTGCTGACGCCATGCATACCGAGATGGCGCCGGTGAATGGCTTTGGTTACTATCGCGTGGGCGAGGATGGCCGGCTGTACCTGCTGACGAAGAGCGAGCACTATCACGCGCCGGTGGGTCACAGTTTCCCCGGTTACCAGTTATTGGACATCGCTCGCCGGCTGGGCATTCCTAACGCGACGCATAACAATACACGCGGGCACATCACGCGCCTGCTGGAAGAGGAACTAACCGCTGCCGCCGGACACGGGCTGAACCGCGTACTGAACCTGGAAACCGGAAGCCTGGCGGTGGAAGCCGCGCTGAAGATGCTCCTCGCACGCTTCTACCGCGTGCAGAAAAACGCTGACCCGCCCGTTTTCCAGCATAAAGTGCCGGTCATCCTGGTTATGGGCAACGACGACGGCGACCCACAGGCGAATTACCACGGCACCACGCTGTTCACACAGATGATGCGTGGCATGTGGCCAGAACTCTATAACGGCATGGAGTGCAAGGGTCAGTTCGCCGTGCAGCCCATCCGCCCGAACCACATCAAAGACGTGGAAGCTGCCTTCAACTTCTATGACGGCCATTCTGCCGGGAAGATCGCCGGTTTCTTCCACGAAATTATCATGATGAATTACGGTGCGCGGCGGCTGACGCCGGAATTCCTGCGAGCGGTGTATCGCCTGTGCGCGGCGCATGACGTGCCGACGGTGGTGGACGAAATTCAGTCCTGCATGTGGGCGCCGGGATTCTTCCTCTTCCGTGAGTGGGGATTGACGCCTACCTTCGCGGCGGTGGGCAAGGGCTTTCCCGGCGGCGAGTATCCTGCCTCGCGCCTTATCTTCAACAGCACTATGGACAACCTGCCGCAGTTCAGCGCATAGTCACGAGATAAGCCAGCGACGCCAGCTCTTCTTGCCCGTTCG
>JAKIYB010000247.1:0-6502 GCA_022708765.1 Armatimonadota bacterium
GGTGGGACTCTTCACTTCGCCACACCTGATGGATTTCCGCGAGCGGATTCGTGTTGACGACACGCTCATTCCCGCCGAGACGATGGCGACGCTCATCGAGGAGATTCAGCCCATTATTGAGGTGATGCGCGAGACGCCGGACGGGCCGCCCACGTTTTTCGAAGCCATCGCGCTCATTGCTTTCCTCTGGTTCGCGCGCGAGCATCCGGATCTCGTGGTGCTGGAGACGGGCATGGGCGGGCGGCTGGATGCCACGAACGTGGTGGAGCCGCTGGCCGTTGGCATCACCACGATTGCATTCGACCACACCGTGGAACTCGGCGATACGCTGGCGGCCATCGCCGGCGAGAAGGCGGGCATCATCAAGCCGGGACGGCCGGCGGTGAGCGCCCCACAGGTGCCGGAAGCGGCGGATGTCATCGCCCGTGTCGCCGCCGAGCAGGCAAGCCCGCTTATTCGCGTGGGCGAGGAGATTTGCATCGAACCGAGAACCGTCCATTCCTCGGTGGGACAGCGGTTTACCGTCATCGGACGGCGCGGGCGTTATGCCGATCTCGCCTGCCCGCTGCTCGGCGCCCATCAGCAGATCAATGCCGCGGCGGCCATCGGGCTGGCGGAATGCCTCGCCGAGCAGGATGAACCCATCACCCCCGCCGCCATCCGCGCCGGCATTGCGAACGTGGCCTGGCCGGGATGGATGCAGGTGCTCGCGGAGCGCCCGCTGCTCATCCTGGACGGCGCGCACGACCCTGCCTCCGTCGAGGCGCTACTTGCCGCCCTCGATCATCACTTCCCCGGCCGCCGCCGGCGCTTCATCGTCGGCTTTGGCCGCGACAAAGACTGGCAGGCGATGCTGCGCCAACTCGCGCCTCATGCCGGTGAACTCATTCTCACCGCCTCCTGCAACCCGCGCGCCGTTTCCCCCGATGTCCTCGCCGAGGAGGCGATCCCGCTCAACATCCGCCTCTCCATCTTTGCCGAACTGCCCGCCGCGCTTGACGACACCCTGACCCATGCAGAATCGGATGAGCTGGTGTGTGTCACCGGCTCGCTATACATGGTGGGGGAGGCGCTGAGGTGGTGGGGCGGACGATAGGTCGCGGAATAGATGGTGATGGGAACCGTTTGTTGAGGCACGCTCGAGTAGTAGGCGATACGCTGGGTAAAGATTCGCGGGGTAATTCGGTGGTGGCGGAGCGCGACTGTGGTCGGCTTCCATACGGTGCTATGGTGATAGCCGGGTGCATTATCGGTGGGAATATGCGTAACCGCCACCGGTTTTCTGCGGGGGCGGGAAGTTGGGGGTGTTGGTACCCGGTTGGTCTCCTGCTCAACGTGTTGCTTCAGCGCAGATTGATCGGCTTTTGAGAGCGTCGCGCCATGCCGCCGCAGGCGATGCGCCACATCGTCATGTCCTCGGATCAACGCGTAGTATTGCGGGGTGTGCCCCAGTTCGTCCTCGACATTGACATCGGCGCCGGCGCTAATCAAGGCTTTGACGCACTCATGAAAGGCATACTCGGCCGCGACACGCAACGGCGAATAGCGTCTCGCCGCCAGGATATTGGGATTCGCGCCCGCCTCAAGCAACCGCTTGACGATTACATCGCGGTCCTCGCTAACCGCAACATACAGAGGAGTAATACCGTCTCTACCCCGCCAATTGACTTGAGCACCATGTTCGAGCAAAAGATTGACCATCTCAAGATGGTCCTGCAAAATTGCATAATGTATTGGCGTCGTGCGATACTTCGCTACAACAACAATATTGGGATCAGCACCAAGGTCAAGCAACCGCGCAAGTATCGCTGGTCCGCCGTAGTGCACGGCTGCCATGATGGGCAGCGCACCACGTGAGCTTTGCCGATTGATGCGAGCGCCACAGGCCACCAGATAGTCCACAGACCTTACCCGGTCATATTCAGCAGCAATAAACAATGCCGAGAATCCATCGTCATCCTCAACTTCCACATTCGCCCCGCGCAGCAAGGCGTCCAATGCCGGACGGTCTCCTTGTTGGACGCTGGCCAGGAGCGACGCGTCTAATTGTCGCTGCTCCGCCCGCATGGCGTAATAGAGGAGTGACACGAGAACAAGAACCCCCACCATCGTGCTGATACGCCTGACTTGCGTCTGGGACTGGTCAATAGGCGTACGCGGCGCAGCCAACGCACGCACGACAATGAACGGCCAGAGAAAGCCGGCCAGCACCAGGGTCAGGCTTCCCCAGCAGGAAGGATAGCGGAGTGTGGAGAGCTGCGTATGCAGGTCTATTCCCAACCCAGCGAGCACCGGAGGCAGTACGAGATGGAGCAGTGCAAAGCTCGCCAGCGCGACAAGGCCCAGCAACACCACCGCCCAGCGGCTGGACGGGATGGGCGCGACCGCGTCGGGCGCATCCGATGCAGCCTCGGTATCAGCAGAGGCCGGGGGGAGCGTCGTGCTGCTGACGCGCATCAGCAGCATGACGATGACGGTGACGAGCAGCGCCGAGAGCAATCGCATGGCGCCATGGGGCAACAACAGGTAGGCCTGCGCGCCTAGCAGCAGTGCGTAGGCGCCCAGCGCGATTCCATAGCCGGCACGCGGGCACGCGGCGCTGGGTGGGGCGACACGCTGTGCCAACCGAGCCGTAATCCAGAAGAAGAGCGCGAAGCAGAGGAGCCCGACGGCATACGCGAAAACGCCCGCGTGGAGGCGCTGGGCCTCCGCGCCCGCAGGAACAAAGAAGACGATGGCCAGCAGCTTCGCATAAATCGGCGCATGCACCGCGACGAGGGCGAGTATCCCCGTAACCAATCCCCACCCGAGCAGACAAACACCGGGCGTGCGCGCATCATGGCACATGATCAACCTCCTGCGAACATCCTGTTCCGGGAAGTGCGGTAGCTCCGCCACCGCGGACGCCCCGGTCACACCGTCATGCATAGACTGTATCACCTTCCTCCCGCGTTAGCAAGGGCTTGTCCGTGCTAATGGTTAAGGTGGGTATGGGTGATAGGGAATCCGTGGTTGTCGGTAGCAGGCGTCACGATTTTCACTGTGTTGCGGCTCGCAGCGCAACCGATGGCGGTGTAGTCGGGCAATAGTCCGCATTTCGGGAACGGGCGCTATGACCGGAAAAGTGGTGACAGCAACCGTTTTCCTGGGAGTGGGTCATCTATTGCCGAGTGCATGATCTCGAAAACGGTTGCAGTCACCAGTTTTCTGCGGGGGTGCTCGGGCGGGAAGCATGGGGCTGCGCAGAGATTCGCGGGGTAATTCGGTGACAGCCAGCCAATTGCGGTGGCAATTGGAGGCAGTCACCGAATTACTGAGCAACAGCATGGCTGGGCGCGACTGTGGTCGTCACCTCCTCACATTGTCATACCGTCACCTTCTCACGAATCAGCCCCTCTTCCCGCGTCACCTGTTCCGGCGTCCAGTCGGGGTGGAGGCGTTCCAGGCTGCCGCGCAGGCTGGTTGCGCCGGCGGCGAGGAGGATGTGCTCGATATCGGCGGCTTCTCGGGCATCGTTGGGTAGGCCGTCGTTCCATTCCACTTCCGGGTATTCCGGGGTGTAGCGCGCGCCGTGCAGCGCCTCGCAGCACTGGGCGAGGTAGAGCGCCTGGCGCAGGCCGGTGCTGAAGTAGGCGCGCTTGCGGGCGATCTTCGCCAGCGTGCGCAGCAGGCGGTATTTCAGCGCGCGCCCGCTCTCCGCGATGCCGTATTTCTCCAGGCCGAACATCGCCGGCGCGCTCTCGCTCACCAGCAGGATCATCTCCAGCAGTCGGTCAATCTCGGTGAAGGCGGCGGTGAGGTGGGCATCCCAGGTCAGGTATTCCGGGCGCGGGCGGAACTGGGGGTCGAAGGGGATGACTTCCAGATCTTCCAGCGCCACCGTGCCGTCCGGACGAATGTAGTCCTGCGGCACTGCCAGCCGCGGCGCGGCGTGCTTGCGCAACACCTCGCTCACCTGCGAGATGCGCTCATTCAGCGCGGCGAAGAGGCTCTCCAGCCCCTGGTAATCCGAATAGCCCCAGAAACGGCTGCCGGTGCGGTAGTTGGGGATATGGATAACGGGGATCGCCGGCAGGCCGGTCTCCGCCTCCTCTGGCGGGGCGTCGGCGCCGTAGAGCCGTGACAGGGAGACCTGCTCCTTCAGCGCGTAGCCGTTCGGTTCTACCTCATACAGCAGGTTGCGCACGAGACCCGGCTCGTGTACCTCGCGGCGCAGGTAGGTTTTTTCCTCCGCCTGCCGCAGCCAGGCGAGGGTGACACGGCGCACCGCGCGCACGTCGTCGGGATCGAGTTCCGGCAGGTAGAGGCCCGCCGGCACTTCCTCGATGCGCGCGCCCGTCTCCGTCCAGCGTACCTTCAGCACGGCGTCGCCGCGAAAACTCGCCGCCAGCGCCGCCTCGTAACCCACCACGCGCAGGTCCGTGTTCCGCGCGATACGCGCCACTGCCTCGCCGGCCGCCGCCTCGCGCGTCATGAAGCGCGGGCTTTCCCCGAAGAGGATATCCGCGCACGTTTTACTGATCAACCCCGCCAGGTTGCAGACGAGATACCGCTGCAGTCGCCGGGCGTTCGCTGCCGGCAGGTTAAACGCCTCCTCATGTCGCCCCTCGAACAACTGCTCATACCGCCGGTAGTCGCTCCACCGCCGCAAATCCTCCGCGCTATACCATGCTTCCGTCATATCCGCCTCCTTAACAATACAAGTGTTTGTCATTATAAGCACACCGGCGTTTGCTTGTCAATACAAACAGAAACTTTTGTTTGTTAGCAAATATACCGGACACGCGGCATGAATACGATGTGGGTGGAAAGGACTTCGTCCCTCCCCGCCGAAGGAAAAATCCGATGATGATGCGACCGCGCCCATTTCAGGATCCCGCCGTGCAGCCGCGCGGAACGGGACACCATGTGTTCCAGCGCACGCTGCCGCTCTTCGCCCCGTATCGCTGGCGTCTGCTGGCGGCCGGGCTCTGCGTTGCCTTCACCGGTGCCATGGTGTCGGTAATGCCGCTCTTCACCAAGACGGTGATTGACAATCTGCAGTCCGGGCGCGTGCTGGCGGCGGTGGCGCCATTTGTGGGCGGCACGGAGGGCATGCCGAGTCTGCCCTTCATCGTCGGGGTAATGATCGTCTTCCTGTTGGCGATGGCCGCGCGCATGGCTTCCTGGTACATCGGGCAGTGCGTCCTGCTCTTCGTGCGCGAGAAGGTGCTCTTCAAGCTCCGCAGCCAGGTCTTTCACCGGCTGCAGCACCTCTGCCTGCGCTTCCACGCCCGCTACAGTCCCGGCTACCTGTATGATCGCACGCTGGGCGCCGCCTCCACGGCGGTAGGCGCCTTCCTCACCATGTTCTTCAACCAGTTGATTACCTACATCACGGTGATTGTCCTCTCACTGGTTATCTGTTTCCGCCTGCACGCCGGCCTCACGCTGTGGATTCTGGCGATGAGTATCGGCTACGTGGCCATCAGCCGCTACTTCGGCCGCATCATCCACGCGCTGACGAAGGAGCTGAACCAGCGAACGAACCAGTTCGCCGGCAAGGCTACCGATCTGCTGCGCGGCATCAAGACGATTCAAGCTTTCTCCATGGAAAATCGGGTGACTGAAACTTTCGACACCGAACTATGGCCGCTGCATCTGCGCTCGCTGGAGCAGCAGAAGACCACGATGCGCATGGCCTTCACCACTGAAAGCCTCAGCTATCTCATCACCGCCGCCGTCACGGTGGGCGGGGCGATGCTGGTGATGCGCGATCCCGCCTTCAGCCTGGGCACAATGACTGCCTTCATCGGCTACCAGACATCGCTCATCAGCATGTTCTCCGCCATCAGCATGGTGTGGGGCACCTACGCCGCCGCCACCGCCGGGCTGGAGCAGATCTACGAGGTGCTGGACGAGCGGCCCACGGTAACGGACCGGCCAGGCGCCGTTATGCTGGCAGAGGTGGCGGGAGGGCTGGCGCTGGAGGATGTGCATTTCAGCTACGACGGCAAGCCGGTGCTCCGGGGTATCACGCTGGAGGTGCCGCCCGGGCAGTCAGTGGCGCTGGTCGGCCCCAGCGGTGGCGGCAAGACCACGCTCATCAACCTGCTGCTGCGCTTTTACGATCCTGACCGCGGCGCCGTGCGGCTGGATGGCCGCGATATTCGCACGCTGCCGCTTGCGTCCTACCGCGGCCTGTTTGGCGTGGTGCTGCAGGAGCCTTTCCTCTTCAATGATAGCGTGTTGAACAACCTGCGCGCGGTGCGCCCCGAAGCGACGGAGGACGAAATTCGCGCCGCGCTGGAGCGCGCGCAGGCATGGGCGTTTGTGCGGGAGTTACGCGACGGCTGGCATTTCAAAGTGGGCGAAGGCGGCAGCGGCCTATCCGGCGGGCAACGCCAGCGTATCGCCCTCGCGCGCTGTTTCCTCGCCGACCCGCGCATCATGGCGCTGGACGAGGCGACATCCGCCCTGGACAATCAGGCGGAGTGGCTGGTACAGCAGGCACTCCGGGAAC
>JAKIYB010000247.1:6512-6858 GCA_022708765.1 Armatimonadota bacterium
CCCACCGCCTCAGCACCGTGCGCAATGTGGACCGCATCCTCGTGCTGCATGAAGGCTGCGTGGTGCAGGACGGCGCTTACGCCGAGTTAGTCGAAGCTTCCGGTCTCTTTCGCGACCTTCATCTCGCGGCCCTCGCGCGCGGCGATGAGGACGATGCCAGTGCCCGCGCCTGATTGTGCTTGCGAATACAAGCACAAATTTTGCTTTTCGCGGGATCGTTCCCTCCGCTTTTATTGTTCATCCTCACCCACACGACTCTTCGCCGATCTCGTGTAACATAGTCAATAGTAATCCTTAGTAAAGAACTTGAAATATTTTTCACGAAGCTGTTGCTTTCCGCACAGGC
>JAKIYB010000248.1:0-236 GCA_022708765.1 Armatimonadota bacterium
TACGGCACCGTCATCGCCGGCAATACCATCACCGACTGCGACTACAACGGCAAAGGCGCCATCAGCATTTACCCCTGCTGGAGCAAACCCACCACCCCCATGCAGTGGAAAGAAGCCCTCATCTTCGGCAACACCATCACCGGCCTCCCCGAAGGCATCCACATCCACGAATCCTACGCCTGGAACACCGTCATCGGCCCCAACACGCTGCAAGACGTGGCGACGCCGGTGGTGGA
>JAKIYB010000248.1:246-6852 GCA_022708765.1 Armatimonadota bacterium
CCGTAATGACAGCCGTGTGTTGGTAACGCGCCCCAATGGGGCTAGAAAGCTGCCGAAAGCTTACCGCAAACCGCCCCTACTGCTGCCCCATCCGCACGTTGAGGTTGCGCACCACCGCGTTCATGGTGGTGAGGACTTTGCGGTAGTGCATGCGGCGGGGGCCGATAACGCCGACGTGGCCGGTGGCGTTAGCGGTGATCTGGTAGCTGGTGTAAACGATGGCACAGTTGTCGAGGCCGGGGTGAGGATTTTCCGCGCCAATGCTCACCTGGATTTCGCCGGGGGCTGAGCGCGCGAAAAGCGACTCGAAGACGGCTTCCTCGTGCAGCGCGGACATCAGCATGCGCAGCTTCGGCATCTCGGAAAAGTCCTGCTGCTCGAAGATATGCGCGGTGCCTTCCAGGTACAGGCGCGAGGCGGAGGGATCCTGCTCCAGCCCGCGGCGCACCAGTTCCGGCGCCTGCCGGGTGAAGCGGCGGGTGAGGAACGGCACTTTCAGCACCGCCTGATAAATTGCCTCGTAGGTCAGCTCGGAGAGGCGCTTGCCGGCGAACGCCTCGTTCAGCGCGTCGTTGAGCTGGCGCAGTTGCGGCGCGGGGGGACGATCCTCCACGGTGGAGAGGCTGTGCAGCACCTGCCGGTTGTCGGTGACGAGCATCGCCAGCAGTTGGTCGCGGCCCACCACCGCCAGCTCGATATGCTGCAGCCGATGCTCCTGCAGGCCAGGAATGAGCGCCAGCGCGGTGTAGCGAGTAAGGTCGCCAAGGAGGCGGCAGGTGGCCTCCACCCCGGGATCCAGCTCGTCGGGCAGCGCGGGGGCGTCGTCGGGCGCCGGCGCGGCCAGCACGTGATCCACGTAGAAACGGTAGCCGAGATCGGAGGGCACGCGCCCCGCGGAGGTGTGCGGCTGATAGAGCAGCCCGGCCTCTTCCAGGAAGGCCATCTCGTTGCGTACGGTGGCGGAGGACGCGGCGATCTCCGGCCGCCCGGCGATGGCGGACGAACTCACCGGCTCGGCCGTGGCGATATACATCTCCACCACGCCTGCAGGATCGCCATCTGGCGCTCGGATATGCGTAATGTGGACTCGGAACGGGTCATCATGCCTGCGAAGAGCCTGTCGAACGAGAATACTTCAACACTCGTATTATACCAAATCACGGCGAGGATATGCCAGATAGCCCCAGCCCACCGGGGGCTCTTCATTGACATGCCCACCCCCTCTCGGTAGAATCTCCCCGTGACCACGCTCGTTCGGCCCACCCTCGCCGCGGCGCTCTCCCGCAAACGCCTGGAAATCGCGCTGCTCGTTTGTGCCAGCGCGATTTACTTCTTCGCCTATATGCAGCGCGTGGCCATCCCCGGGCAGTTCTTCGACGAACTGCAGGCCGCGTTTGCCCTGCGCGCCGATGCCGTCACCTTCCTCGGCGCCATTTACCTGTATATTTACGGCGGCATGCAGCCCTTCGCCGGGGTGATGAACGACCGGCTGGGCGCGAACCGGGTGCTGCTCATCGGCGGCCTGCTGCTGGCGGCGGGCTCCATCTGGTTCGCGCTGGCGCCCGCCTATCCGCTGCTGGTAGCCGCGCGCGCGCTGGTGGGGCTGGGCGCCAGCCTCATCTTCCTCAGCCTGGTGAAAGCGCTGGCCACGCTCTTTTCTCCGCGCCATTTCGCCCCGCTACTCAGCCTGGTGATGTTCACCGGTGCCCTGGGCGGCGTGGTGGGCACGCTGCCCATCAAGTGGCTCGCTGGCCAGTGGGGATGGCGGGCGGCGCTGCTCTGGGCGGGCATCCTCTGCCTGCTGGCCTTCCTCGGCGCCGCCGTGATGGCCCGGCGCGCCCCCGCGCCCGCCCCGCAGGCGCCGCCGCTGTGGCCCTCGCTGCGCGCCGTGCTGCGCAACGGCGCCGCCTGGCCCCTGATGCTTACCGCGCCCATCACCTTTGCCGTTTATTTCCTGCTGCAGACCGTCATCGGCGTAAAATTCCTGCGCGACTTCGCCGGCCTTACCGGGCAGATGGCCTCCACCATCACCTTCGTGATGATGGTGGTGAACCTGGCCATCGTGCTCTCCGGCGGTTTCCTGGTGGAGCTGTTCGGCCGCCGGCGCAAGCCGTTCATCCTCCTCGGCGTCGGCTTCCTTCTCCTCAGTCTGCTGCTGCTGCTCGTCGGCCTGTGGCTGCGCCTGGGCGGCGAGTGGTTCCTCGTCTGCTATGTCTGCCTCGCCTTCTCCTCCTTCGTCTCGCCGGTCAGCAATGTCCTCATGCGCGAGATGAATCCGGCGGGCGCCATCGGCACCGCCATCGGCGCGCTCAACGGTCTCTGCTATCTCGGCGTCGCCCTTCTCGCCAGCGCCGCCGGCAAAGTGATGACCCTGTTCCGCGCCGACGCCGTGCAGACCGCCACCGCCATCGTCTACCCGCGCGAAGCCTACCTCGCCATCTTCGTCCTCTGCGGCGCCCTCGCCCTCGTCGCCCTCGTCGCCGCCCTGTACCTGCGCGATACGTACGGCGTGGCGGCGGAGGAGTAGTCTTCTCCACACCTGTGGAAAAAATCCGCTGATAACCTGTGAATGTTATCGCTTCCCCGGTTCGCGAACGAAACCGATCACGCGCGGCGGTGTCGAAACAGTCAGTCGCGCCCATCGTACGCAGGAGCCGGGCGCGCGAACAGGAGCTTCGAGGAATCATGATCCGACAGGTGTGGACAGAGGAAACCGTCATTGCCGCCATCCGCGAGGAGGTGGCCAGCGGACACGACTTGAGCTACAGCGGCACCCAGCGGCGCGTGCCGTCGCTACTGCGCGCCGCCGAGCGCGTCTTCGGCCAGTGGGCCGCCGCCGTGGAAGCCGCGGGCTTCGATTACGCCGCCTTCCGCAAATACCGCCGCTGGACGCGCGAGCAGGTTATCGCCGCCGTCCAGGCGCACGCCGAAGCGGGCGCCGACCTGAGCTGGCGCCATGTCAGCACCGTGCTCGATCCGCCGCTGGCCTACGCGGCGCTGCACGCCGGGCGCTTCGCTTCCTGGGACGCCGCACTGGCCGCCGCCGGGCTGGACCCGGACACCATCCGCCGCTACCAGAACTGGAACTGGGACCGCGTGGTCGCCGTGCTCTGGTCGCTGGCGGCGCGGGGCGTGATGCTCGATCAGCCCACCCTCAGTCAGGACGCGCCCGACGCCCTGGCCGCCTTCTATCGCCGCGGTGGCAGCCTGCGCGAACTGCGCGCGCACTACACCACCGCCGAGACATCACCCGACAGCGAGCCGTTCGCGCTGCTCCGCCGCGGTGGAGCACGATCCACACGCCGTGATGGTCACGGACGCGCGGGGTCACATCACATACATAAATCGCGCCTACGCCGACTCGCGTGGGATTACCGCCGAAGAGATCATCGGCCGCCACGCCCATGCCGCCCACTGGCGCAAACACGCCCACGACGAGTTTGAGGCGATGTGGCGAGAGATACTCGCTCGCGGCGAGTGGTACGGCGAATACGCGAACCAGCGCCCCGACGGCACGACGTTCCGCGAAGCCGCCTCCATCGCCACCATCACCGACGCCGATGCCACCCACGTCATCGTCGTCTTCGACGAAGTCGCCGGCCGTACCCGCGGCCAGAGCCGCCGCAACACCAGCGTGCGGAACTGACCCGCGGGAGTAAGGGCGCCCTCCCCGATTGGGTCGGGGCAGGTACCCCCGACCCAATCCTGGGAGAGGGGTGTCTTGTGACGATAACGGCTCTGCTCTCGTTCACTCTCTCACTCCCTTTTCCCAGGCGTTGGAAGAGAGACCGGGAGTAAGGGCGCGGGCGGGCATCGTTCTCTTCGGGGGCGACAATCCTCCGCTTTCATGCTACACTACCTCCAGCACATTCACGGTAACGGAGGTTTGCGGCATGAAAGTCACACCCATTGGCGCCGCCGGCGAGGTGACCGGCTCCTGCTTCCTGCTGGAGACGCGCGCGGGCACTTTTATGGTGGATTGCGGCATGTTCCAGGGTGGCGGGCCGCTGGAGGCGCGCAACGAGCAGTTCCCCTTCTCCCCGCGCGACGTGGACGCCGCTTTCCTCACCCACGCCCACCTCGACCACTGCGGGCGGCTGCCTGTGCTGCACGCCGACGGCTTTCGCGGCGAGGTCTTCGCCACCGACGCCACCTGCGATCTGGCGCAGTTCATCCTCCTCGACAGCGCCAAGCTGCAGGAGGAAGACTTTGAACGGCGGCTGCGCAAAGGCCGGCGCGCCGGGCTGCAGGCGGAGCCGCCGCTGTATCGCCAGCAGGACGTGCTGCACCTGCTGCGCTATTTCCAGGCGCATCGCTACGATGAGCCGCTGGATCTGGGCAACGGCGTGTCGGTCACCTTCCGCCAGTCCGGCCACATCCTCGGCTCCGCCTTCCTGGAATTCCGCGAGGGCGGCGCCACTGTCGTCTTCTCCGGCGACCTGGGCGCGCCGCGGCGCAACGTGGTGCCCGACCCCGCGCCGGCGCCGCCCTGCGACCTTATCTTCTGCGAATCCACCTACGGCGACCGCCTGCACCGCACCGAAGAGCAGTCCGTCGCCGAACTGGCGGAGGCCATCAACTGGGCATACGCGGCGGGCGGCAACGTCATCATTCCCTCCTTCGCGCTTGAGCGCACGCAGGATGTCCTATTCACGCTGAACGAGCTGCGTCAGGCGGGCGCCATCCCGCGGAATCCCGTCTATCTGGACAGCCCGCTGGCCATCAACATCACCCGCGTCTACCAGCAGCACCACGATGACCTGGATGACGAGACGCGCGCCTTCATCGCCGCGCGCCGCGATCCCTTTGCTTTCCCCGGCCTCACCCTGAGCACGTCGTCCGAGCAGTCGCGCGCCATCAACGGGCAGAACGGCGTTATCATCATCGCCGGCAGCGGCATGTGCAACGGTGGGCGCGTGCTGCACCACCTGAAGCACAACCTGTGGCGCGAGGACAGCGCGGTGGTCTTCGTCGGCTATCAGGCCAACGGCACGCTGGGCCGCCGCATCGTGAACGGCGCAAAGGACGTGCAGATTGACCGCGAGCCGGTGGCGGTGCGCGCGAAAACCTTCACCATCAACGGCTTCAGCGCTCACGCCGACCAGGCCGCCCTCCTCGGCTGGCTCGCGACCTCCGATCCCGCGTATGTCGTCCTCAATCACGGCGAACCGGAAGCGTCCGCGACCCTCGCCGGGTTGCTGCGCGACCAGGGCCGCGGGGTGGATGTCGCAAAACCGATGCGCGAACTGGACACCGACCACCTGCCGGTGGTGGCCGCGTAAGCGCTCATGCTACGTCGTTCCGCCGCCATTCACCACCGGCGGCGGGACGACCGGCGGCGCGGTCGGCGCTTTCACGCCGTTGCCGCGAGCGAAGGCGGCGTCCCAGTCAATCTTGCCGGTGAGCTGCATGAGCACGCCCAGCGTGATGACCGCGCCGATGGTGATGGTCAGCCCCGTATACCCCTTGAAGAAGAAGGCATACGAGAAGAGCACCAGGTAGATGAGCTGGGCGAGAGCGCCGGGCAGCAGCGCGAAGCGCCCACCGGCCACCAGCCGCAGGTAATTCCCCACCAGCAGCAGCGAGACCGCCGACGCGATAAGGAACGACGGGAAGACGCTGACGTGATCCACCAGGTAGGTGAAGAGCAGGTGGAAGGCGAAGAAACCCGCCGCCAGGAAGAGGATATGCATCGGGTGCAGGTTCACCCGCAGGATGAGCGCCGAGACACCCAGCACGATGGCGAAGAAGAGCAGCCCCAGCGGCGCGAAGAAGGCGATGCGCGCCGCCACGTCGCCGGGATTCAACCGTTCCGGCATGGCGATGCCGATCTGGAACCCGGACAGCCGGTTGCTGTATTCCCAGGTGAAGGACTGCGCCGACCGCGTCGTTGGCGAGATGGTGTCGGCGGGAAAATCAATCGCCGGGGTATTGGTGGTGACGGTCAGCGCGAAATCGCGCACGTGCTGCACGCTCTCATCGAAGGTATAGCGCCAGGTGCGCAGCCCGCGTGTCTTGAAATGGACGGCGATAGCCGCCGTCTTCCCCGCCTCCACCGGCACGGTGATCCAGGCGTGATCCGCTCCCGCTTTCCAGTCGCCGTTGCCGTTCACCGCGAATTCGAAATTGTCCAGGCTCCCCTTCTCCGCCGGGAAAGGCACCTTCACCGTCAGCGGCTGCGCCTTCGCCGCGTTGTTGCGCACCGTATAGGCGCCGTCGAAATCCACCGTGTAGACCGGGAACCAGAGCAGGCCTTTGCGCCGGTATTCCAGATCCAGCTTCGCGGTGATGTCGCTGCCGCGCAGGTCAATGGGGGTATTCGCCGCGTCAGTCACCACCGGCGAGCGCTGCGTAATCGGCGTCCCGCACAGCCCCTCCACCTGCGAGTTGATGTTCATATACGTCGCCTGCGTGCGCGCGACAATCGTCCGCCCCAGATACATCCACGCCCCCGACGCCAGCGCGAAAATGAACACCAGCGCCACAATCCGGTTAGCCAGCATGCGTCCGTCCTCCTTTGCGATTGGCTCATGCTGACACCTTACCGGGAAGGCGTGACAAAGCCATGACGCCGCTGTGACAGGGGAGTTACGAATCGCGTCTCAT
>JAKIYB010000249.1:0-4237 GCA_022708765.1 Armatimonadota bacterium
CGTGCCCTCGTCGAACTGGGCGACTCGGAGCAGGCGTTGGTTATCCTGCGGGCGCTGGTAGAGCAGGAGCCGCGTGACAGCAACGCGCGCTATTTCCTCGGGATGGTCCTCCATGAGTTGGGACGGTATGACGAGGCACTGGCGGTCTATCGCGTGCTGCGCGCCGACGACCCCGCCTTTACACCGGCCTGCATGGGCGAAGCTTCCACGCTGCTCGCCTTGAACCGGCAAAACGAGGCACTCGCCGCGTTGCAGCCCCTGCTCGCGGAAGCGAACGAGAATCCCCCGCTGGCGATGACGATCGGCCAATTCTTCGAGTATGCGGACGATCCGGCGCGCGCGCTGGAATACTATCGTAAAGCCATGATGCTCGATCCGGATGAGCCGATGTATTACCCCCTGGTCATTGAGTTGAGTATGCGACTCGGCGACCAGGCTGGCGCCCGACAAACGATTGACCGGCTGTTGGAGCTTGATCCGGTACTCGGCGCGGAAACGCTGTTGACCTTTTTCCCGCCGACACCGGCGCGCGGTTCCGGCGCGCTGGAACAGGCTTTTTTCTCCGCCGCGCCCGACCTGCCGAAAGAGGCCATCCTGCAGCTCAAGGTGACGCTGCGAGGCAGCAAGCCCCCCATCTGGCGGCGCATTCAGGTGCCCGCCGACATCACATTGGAGAAGTTTCACGGGATCTTGCAGGCGACGATGGGCTGGTATGACGGGCATCTGCACCAGTTCACCATCGAAGGTCAGGACTACGGCATGTCCGATCCTGACGGCTGGGGGCCGCCCGTGCGCAGCGAAAAACGCGCCCGACTCGCTTCGGTCGGCTTGCGGGAAAAGAGCCGGTTCCGCTACGAATACGACTTCGGCGACGGCTGGGAGCACGACATCGTCGTGGAAAAAGTGCTGTCCCCCGAACCGAACGGGCGCTACCCCGTCTGTCTGAAAGGCAAAGGCGCCTGCCCGCCGGAAGACATCGGCGGCATCTGGGGGTACTATCATTTCCTGGAAGTGATGGCCAACCCGAAGGATCCTGAATACGACGAGATGCGGGAATGGCACGGTGGCGACTTCGACCCTGACACCTTCAGTTGCGATGAGGTAAACGCTCGGTTGGAACATTTCCGCAAGAAAGCAAAGAAGAAACCCTGACCGCGCCCGCATGCGCGCTGAGCGTCACAGCGGCGTCGCGGAAGTGAACAGCCTGGAAGACCAGGATGTGCTACGCTCCTCCTGATGAGCCGAGGAATACCGTGCATTCTGTTGCTGGCCGCCGGGCTATTCGCCTGCGCGGGCATGCCCAGTCCCGCCTGGGAGGGGATGGTGGGCCTCTTCACGCTGCCCACGGCGGAGACGCTGCCGGCGGGGCGGCCGTTTGCATTTACCTTCTCCGAGATTCGCTTCTCGCAGAGCAACAACACGGCACGGGTGCGCAACGTCTGGTATACCGGCAGCCTCACCTGGGCCCCGGTGGATGACCTGGAGGTTGCGGTGACGCTGCGTCATGAATACCTGCATGCGCGGAACTTCGCCGATCCGCCACCCGCAACCACGGCAGACCAGAAATGGACGCAGGTGGCGCTGAAGTATATCCTTATCCCGCCGGATGACCGGCGCGTGGGACTGGCTGTCGGCGTGCTAGACCTGACCGACGTCACAGATATCGGTTTCGGTGAATCCGGCGCCGACCGCGGCCGCCGCGCCTTCCTCGTCGGCACCTACGAGTGGTTCAGCCTGGGCCTGACGTACGATAACCGCGGGCTGGGTGCCGCCGCCGGCGCGCGCTGGAGCGTTAGCGACGCCGTTGATGTTATCGCCGAGTTCAACACCGATCCCGTCTTCCTGCAGGTACATCCCGCCCCGGCCATTGACGCCAACTTCAACCTCGGCTTCCGCCTCTACCCCCGTGAGGTGCCCGGCCTGCGCCTCGATACCGTCGCCGTCGGCGATGGGCGCTTCGACTTTGGTTTTTCGATGAGTTACCTGTTTCCCTGATCATCATCCCTTCGCTTCGGCAGGAACCCCACTGTTGTTATTGAATCGTCTTCTTATCACCGGGAGGTATTGCCATGTCTCGCGCTCTCGCTCTGCTGCTGTTCGCGTTGCTGTTGCCCGTTGCCGGGCTCGCGGATGTCGAGTTCTCACTCGGCCAGTTAACCGTGCCGTCGAATACCATACGTGAAGTGGAAATGGATCCGCCATACCTGCAGGTGCCGACGAAGGAGACGGCCGGCCGGGCGGCGTCCGCCGGCGTCACCGACGTGGAGCCGGGCTGCTATACGGTTATCTTCAAACTGGCCGCGCCGCAATTCGGCGCGTCAAAGGCGCAGGTGGACTGCATCCTCGACATCCCCGGCCAGCCGCAGCAGCGCCGTTCGCTCACCGGTCCCGATTTTCCGCAGGACGAGTCGCCGCTCACCGTCACCTTCGACGCCGTGCTGGCTAAGCCGTCGGCGGTGCGCGTGTATGTCGAGTGGTCGAATAATCAGGCGCGAGAACTGCAGAACGTGCGGCTCTTCGGCGTGGATGTAAAGCGGCGCGATAAGGGGCTGGGCATCACCTTCATGCGCCCTGAGAAGCTGGTCTACCGGCCCGGTGAAAAGGGCACTGTTGCCGTGACGGTGCGCAACTTTTCCAATGCAGAAGCGAAAGCCACCATACACCTGATGCTAGATCAGGATATCGGCCTGGTTCGCTCGACACCGAAACTCACGGTAACGCTCCCGGCAAACGCGGAGCAGAGATTCTCCCTGCCATTCGATTGCGGCACCGTGCAATACGGATGTAAGGTCGTGGTCTGGCTGCGCCAGGAAGATGGCACACTGTTGGATAAGCACTCCGACGTCTTCAACGTCTCCGACAACGTCTTCAAGGTGGGCATTTGCGCCGGGGGCATCGGCATCATGGGGATGTCGGGGTATTCCAGCGAGGAGAGTTTGCTGCGCGACATCGAGCGCTGCCGAACGATGTATGCTAACTGGTGGGAAAAATTCTTCTGGCCGCCGGACGACTGGGGCGACATGACACCCGACCGCGAGGAGTGGATCAGCGGCCAGAGCGCGCGCTGGGAGAAGGCCAGCATGATCAAGGCCTTCAACGCGATGGCAAAAGCGAACGGCATCGCCTGCATCACCTACGGCAAGCACGGCACCGGCGGGCCGGAGGGGTGGGAACTGACGCGCAAGCACCCGGAATGGTTCTACATGAATGACCAGGGGCATATCGCCGGCCAGTTTCATACCTGGGATCTCGCCCAATGGCACGACATCAAGCAGCATGTGGACCGCGACGGCCGAAAGAAATACAGCTCCGACTGGTGGGGATCCATGCCGGATTTCCGGCAGAAGGCACCGCTGGAGTGGGGCCTGAAAGAGCTCATCGAATCCTCAAAGGAATACGGCTGGGATGGCGTGCGCTTTGACGGCCACTGGACGGCGGTGAATGATGACCTTTCCACCGCGAATATGCAGCGGCTCAAGCAGGCGGCGTGGGCGGCGAATCCCAACTATCTCTTCGGCTTCAACCAGAGCTGGAGTTTCGGCTACCAAACCTCCTCCACCGTCAACGGTATGGTGGCGGGCTTCGACCACGAATTGCGCGAGGGGCTGGCCGGCGGCGGCATGTATATGCAGGAGGCCATCAACCACTGGGGCTACGGCATGGCCGGCACGCAAAAATATACCTCCTGGAAAGATTACGCGACGAAGGAAATTCTCGCCGCCGACGGCGTGCGCAAGCTGGGCGGCAGCTACCACATGATTTACGCCCTCAGCCGACCGGAAATGACGCCGGTGGACCGGCTCTACAAGTTCGTCCTCGGCACGGCGGCGGGCGCGCACCCGGTCTACGGCGGCAGCGCGGAAGCCCCCGGCTGCCCGAACTGGGGCCGTTTCCTCACCCGCTGGTCGGGGATGGTGTGGGATATGAACCTGCGGCCCGTCACTGCCGGCAGCGTGGAGGTGAAAGCGGAAGCGCCGGTGTGGTGGCAGGAGTGGGCGAAGGAGCGCATCGTGGACGCGACAACGCGCCAGGTCATCGTCCACCTCATCAACCCGCCGACGAACGACATCATCGGCGCCAAGGATGTGTTATTGCCGAAGCCGCTGGTAAACGTCACCGTGCGGGTGAAGGTGCCGAAAGGACAGATGGCTTTCCAGGCAGTGCTGCTCGATTCACAGGCGGCCGACCTCCTACCGCTGGATGAAAAGATAGCCAACGGGTGGGTGACCGTGACCGT
>JAKIYB010000249.1:4259-6834 GCA_022708765.1 Armatimonadota bacterium
GGAGTATGGTAATCTTCCAGTTTAAAGGCAAGTTCACCGTACCCGCCGCTGTGCCGCGTTTCACTGAAGCGCCAGACCCGAAGAAGGTAGAGGAAGGGCGCAAGGGCGCCGGGAAGGCGATGGGCTTTGATCCGCTGCGGCCGGACGACCAGGGGAAGGAATCGAAGACGGTGTGGACCTTCGAAACGGACAGCGGCTACAACAGCGTGCCCGCGCGCGGCATCGCCGATCCCGACGCGCTGAACGGCGTGGCGCAGGTGCGCGACAAGGGTGAGAAGAGCGTCTACATCGGCCGCACCTGGATGGGGCCGTTGCCCGCTGGCCGGTATGTGGGGCGCATGCGCATTAAACTGGAAGGCCCGGGCAAACAGAGCATGAACATGCGCCTGCTCATCCACGGCATCATTGATAAAAACATTGGCTTCGCCACTGAAGAGTATAAACGCACCGACGAAGCGCACACGCTCATCGCCGACGGCAAATATCACGACTACAGCATCGAATTCGAGGCGCCAAAGGACGGCCTGGCGCCGTGCTTCATCGGCGGCGCGTATACCGAAGCGCCCGATGACAACCGTTTCCTGATGGACCGCATCGTCATCGAGCAGCTTGAACGCTACACTGACGCGCAACTGGCGTTGAAAAACCCGATGCAGGCACCAGATGGGTTACTAGTCGGCGGCGAACCCGGCCTGGACGTGCTGGTGGTGAAAGGGTGGACCTGGGACACTTATAAACTGGGCGAGGTGCTGCCGATGCTGGCCGGCGCCGACCGCATCACCGAGCGCTGGTCGAATTCCGGCGAGGCTATCGAATTCCCGCAGAAATACGAGGAGCTTTTCAAGTACGACGTGGTGGTGCTCTGCAATGTCGGCTCGTACTGGCTGCAGTATGACGGGCGTAAAGTGCTGAAGGATTTTGTCGAAGCCGGCGGCGGGCTGGTGGTGCTCGGTGGGCTGTATACGCTGGGTCAGGGCAACATCGCCGGCACCACGCTGGAGGAACTGCTGCCGGTGACGCTGGCCGGCGGGCGCGAGGTGCAGCGCGCGGCAACACCGCTCATCCTGAAAGCGGGTAAAGGCGGCCCGAACTTCGGCGCGCTGCAGTGGGCAGGGCAACCGGCAGTCTACTGGCGACACATGGTTACTCCGAAAGCGGGCGCCGCCACGTCGCTTCTCGCCGGCACCGAGCCCGCGCTGGTTACCGCCATGGTGGGGAAGGGGCGAGTTGCCGTCTTCACCCTCACTGCCCTTGGCGACAAGGTGGGCAACGAAACCCCCTTCTGGCAGTGGACCGGCTGGCCGACGGTGCTATGAGTGAAAACTGAAACGCAATAAAGCTAGTTCCACCTCCCCACCTGAAACTTTGCATCCCTGAAACTTGTAACTTGAATCGTCTTCCGCTATAATGGGCGGTCGGAACCAGACCAGCCGGCCATTGCGTACGGCTGTATCACGTGGAGGTATGCCGTTATGGCTGAGAAGAAAGCTTTGATGACGGGCGACGTGAAAGAATTCGTCGCCGCAATGAACCCGAAAAAAGAGTGCAAGCGCAAGAGCAGCCCGCGCCAGCGCTCGGTGAAAGCGCACCATTCGCAGCCGCAGAATTGAGTGGATGTGATATAGCGAGGGAACCCCCATGAGCGTCACGCAGCTCGCCGTGTTCATTCAGAACAAGCCCGGCCGCCTCGCCGCCGTCACCCGCATCCTCGGGGACGCCGGGGTGAATATCCGCGGCTTCAGCATCGCCGATACCGAGGATTACGGCATCCTGCGCCTGCTGGTGGACCGCGAGGACGCCGCGCGTGACGCGCTGCGTGCCGGGGGCTTCACCGTGCATGAGAGCCAGGTCATCCTCGCCGAGGTGCCCGATCAGCCGGGCGGCTTCGCCGGCGTGCTCGATCTGGTGGCGGAGTTGGGGGTGAACGTGGAATACACCTACGCCACCGCCGGTTCGCTCATCGCCTTCGGCGTCTCGGACCGCGACTCCGCCGAAGCCACGCTGCGCGAGCGCGGGGTACGCCTGCTGTCGAATGCGGAGTTAAGCCGGCTCTAGCCGCGCGAAACGCGTTCAGGAATGGCGACGGGGCCGACCATACGGTTGGCCCCGTCCTGTTTGGTGTCCCCCACCGTGAAGCTCGCTCGTGTCGCACTATTGATGCGATAAGGTCTGCACCACGGGTATAGCCTGATATATGAACAGGATCGCATGGGCGCTGGTCGTGGGATGCATGCTGCTGCTACTCATCGCGCGGTGCGGTCGCGAGCGCGCGGAGACGCGTGTCGATACGCGCGAGGCGCCGCCGCGGCCGGTGGCGGAGCGGGTGGTGGGCGGGCTGCGCGAGCCAGTGGCACTGGCCTTCCTCTCTCCGACGGTGATGCTGGTTGCCGAACGCCGCGCCGGGCGCATTCGCTGGGTGGAAAACGGCGCGCTTCGAGACGAACCCTTCGCGATGCTGCCCGTGCCGAATCCATCCGGCTATCATGAATACGGGCTGCTTGGGTTGGCGGTGGACCCGCGTTATCCTGATCGGCCGTATATCTACGCGTTTCACACCGTGCAGGGGCGGGGCGGG
>JAKIYB010000024.1:0-14179 GCA_022708765.1 Armatimonadota bacterium
CTGGCTGACCTCCTTCGGGAAAGGTGTAGGATACCGTTCTATTCGACGATTCAGGTCAGCCACTTTCATGATAATTCCAAAAGTCGGCAGGAACCCGGTCATGCGGGAGAGAAGAAAGCGCTAGTACCGCTGGGGAGGCGATGATGGGGACGGAGATTCGGCTGGAGAATGCGTTTTTTACCCTGACGCTCGATGGCGAGACGGGGGCGGTGACGGGGCTGGAGAACCGCGCGACGGGCGCGAGCTATTTCGCGCCAAAACGGGCGGGGCGGCTGCCGTTTGAGGTGGACGCGATTTCGGCGAACGGCAGCCGGTTCGTGGACGACCCGTTTGAAGAGCAGAACGGCGGGTTTTCGTATTACGAGCCGCGTTGCGACAACCGGCCCGGCGATCTGCGCCACCTGCGCGAGGCGCTGCCCGGCAGCGTGCAGGTGCGGGTGGAAGACGTAGACGGCGGCCAGCAGGCGGCGTGCGCCTGCACGCTGCCGGGCGGCATTGCCGTTACCTATACCATCACCATGCGGCCGGATTCCCCATTGAGCGAATGGCACATCACGGTAGAGAATACCGGCGCGCCGTCATCGGTGGACGATCAGATGGTCTACCGCGTGGCCTTCCCGGTGCTGGACGGGCTGCGCATCGGGGCGAAGTCGGCGGAGAACATGCTGGCGCGGCCGTATGCGCAGGGCGAGTTGATTCCCGACCCCGCCAACCACGACTACCGCTGCCCGAGCGGCGGCCCGCTGAAACGCCACCAGCCCACCTACGTCCTCACCTACATCGGCTGGGCTTCGATGCCGTGGCTCGACCTGTACGCCCCCGGCGGCGGGCTGTACCTGGCGAGTTACGACCCGACGTTCGAGCAGGTGGACCTGGAGAGCTGGCCGGAACCGGTGCACGGCACAATAACGCTGGGCATGCGCACGCTGGCGTGGCTGGAACCGGGGCAGGCGTGGCAGTCGCAGGCCTTCGCGGTGGGGATACACGAAGGCGACTGGCACTGGGCGGCGGATACTTACCGCGCCTGGGCGCATGCCAACCTGCAGCCCTACGCCGGGCCGTCGTGGGTGCGCGAGGAGTGCGACGGCTGGCTGGGTACCGGCGGGCCGATGCCCTTTGACAATTATCGCACACTGCTCGACGACGCCCGCTGGCTGGGATTGAATTACCTGCAAATCTGGTCGGAGATGATCGAGCCGGAGGTGGGCGAGGGCCGGCGGAAGAGCTACTACTGCTTCCTGCTGCCCGACCCGAAGCGCGGCGGAGAAGCGGCGCTGACGGAAGCGGTGCGGGCGGTGCGCGCCGCCGGCGGGCACATCGGCTTTTACTACAATCTGTGGACGTGGGATGCCGAAATCAGCCGGGCGCTGGCGCCCTACCGCGACGCCATCCCCGCCGACGTGGAGATTCCCGACTGGTGGGGCACGTCGCGCCGCTGGGCCTCCGTCTTTCCGGACGGTTCGCGCAAGGCGGGCAACTACGTGAACGAATACGCCGGCATGTGCCCCGCCGCCGAGGGCTATCAGGACTACATCCTCTCCTGGGTGGTGGACCGCTACGTGAAGCAGTACGGCGTGGATACCTGGTATTTCGACAGCATGCCCGTCACCATGTTCGGCGCCTCGCGCATCTGCTTCAGCGACGAGCACGGCCCCGGCGCGCCGCACGGCGTGGGGCGCGGCTGCCTGGACGTGCTGCGGCGGGTGCTGGAGGCGGCGCGGCCGACGGAGCTGGCCATCACCTCGGAGACGGTGAGCGACGCGCAGATGCAGTACAACAGCCACGCGCTGGGCGTGGAGATGGTGGCCGGCCTCACCACCCACCCGAAGCCGGAAATCTACACCTATGCCTTCCCCGAGCATCCCATCTTCAGCGGCACCTGCAACGGCGCGGGCAGCGGGCTGCACTACTACTATCCGGAACTCACCACGCCGCGCCGCGAGGACACGATGAACCGCGTGTTCCTGATGGGCTACCGCTTCGACATCCTGCTGCAGGGGGTGGACCCCGCCGATCCCTTCCACCAGTACCTGCGCCGCCTCATCGCGCTGCGCCAGCGGGTGAAGGGCGAGCTCTACCGGGGCGATTTCCGCGACGACATCGGCCTGGGCGCCCTCCCCGCGCGGGTGGACGGCAAACTTTTCCGCCACCGCGATCGCAAGGGGATGATCGCGGCCATCGTAGACCGCAGCGCGACGCGGGAACCGTTTACGCTGGCGATTGACCTGGCTCAACACGACGTCCCCGCCCCTACACGCGCCGTCCTCTACCACCTGGACGGCAGCGAAGAGACGCTGGCGGCGGTGATGGACGGCGGCGTGCTGACGCTGGCACTGCCGGCGCTGAAGGGCGAGGCGGCGGCGGTGCAGGTGTGGGGGTAACGTAAAACCAGCCGCAACACTCAAGGAAGGAGCCATGGATGCGGTGCCCGCGATGTGGACTGGAAAATCCTGACTCGGCATTGATCTGCGGGAGATGCCGAAGCCGGTTAACCTCACCGGCGCCGTCCGGTACATCGCCGGATCGGCTGACGCTGCTGGCCGGCATCTCCCTGTCGGTGGGGATTCTCTGCGCCGGCGCCGTACCGCTGGTAATCTATGGCGGCTTCGGACTGCCGCTCAGGTTGCTCCTGCTACTGGCCTTTGGTGGGTTGGCCGCAGGCCTGATACTCTTCCATGTCTTCGGCAACCGGGACGGCATGCGCGAGGACTTCGCCGTGCGCATGGCCTGGATCAGTTGGGTCGCGCTGGTTGCGCTATTCATCCTTATAACTATTCACCCGCCATTCATTCGCCCTCCACATAATCCCCCGCGGCACACGTGCATCAACAACCAACGCCAGCTTGCCATCGCGATTGAGATGTATTGCCAGGACTACGAGCTACGGTACCCTACAGCATTCGCTGACCTTGCTGACTATACAGTTGCACGGATGTATACCTGCCCGGACTCCGGCGGGGGATATGGGTATAACGGGGTGCTCATCGGCCATGCGCAAAACGAACTCGCGAATCCCGCCGCCACGCTGCTGACCGCCGACAGCCATGTCGCGGACATCGTCTTCACCGCGCCGGAACAGATCGCGCGTGACCGGCATGTCGAGCGTCGGCAACGCGGCTTCTTCGCCTCGTATGGCGACGGACATGCTGTCTTTGTGCTGCATGAGACGGTGGTGACGCTGGAGTCAGTGTGGCAGTCCGTGGAGTAAGCCTGTCGGCATAGTCATGGTGCAACAGCATGGCCCCGTTCCGGAGTGGAACGGGGCCATACAGACGACCGCATTGGCGAATCAGAAGCTGCCGCCGCCTCCGGCGCCCATCATGCCGGCGATGACGGCGGCGATGGCGCCCCAGGAGAGGATGCTCAGCACGATCCAGATGAGCATCCAGATCAGCGCCGCTTTGCAGAAATTCGCGCGATTTTCGTTGTCTGAGCTGCCGAACGCCCAGACCAGCGCCATAATGAGGTTGAGAATGGGAATGGCGAGCACCAGCAGCACCACGAACCATTCACCCACACTCATAACGGGCGCGCCGGACATCGCCGGCCGTGACGGGGCATAACTCGGGGGTCCAGATTCAGTCATGGGGGTATCTCCTTCCCTGTGATATGTGACGCATTGCCGGGCGTCCGCATCTGTTGTCCACCACGACAACCCGCCTGCTTACCAGATTCCGTTATTCGCGCGGTTCTCCTCTTTTTATTCGGCGCCCATGTTACACCCCCGCGAACGCCTGCTCCAGGTCGGCGATGAGGTCGTCGAGGTGTTCGATGCCCACCGAGACGCGGATAAGGTTGTCGGTGATGCCGACGGCGGCGCGCACGGCTTCCGGCATGGAGACGTGCGTCATCGTCCACGGGTGCTCGATGAGTGATTCCACCCCGCCCAGCGATTCCGCCAGCGTGAACAGCTTCACGCTGGAGAGCAGGCGGAAGGCTTCCTCCTGCCCGCCTTTCACGCGGAAGGAGAAGGTGCCGCCGCAGCCCGTCATCTGCCGCCGCGCCAGCGCGTGCTGGGGATGGCTCTCCAGGCCGGGATGCAGCACGCGGTCCACCTTCGGGTGGGCTTCCAGCCAGCGCGCCAGCCCCAGGGCATTGCGGTTGTGCGCGTCCATGCGCACGGCCAGCGTCTTCACCCCGCGCAGCACCAGGAAGCAGTCCTGCGGGCCGGCGCAGGTGCCCATGGCGTTCTGATAGAAGCCAATCCGCTCGGCCAGCGCGGGGTCGCGGGTAATGAGCGCGCCGCCCACCACGTCGGAGTGCCCGTTGATATATTTGGTGGTGGAGTGCAACACCACGTCAATCCCCAGGTCCAGCGGCCGCTGGAAATACGGGGAGAGGAAGGTGTTATCGCAGACGGTGATGATGCCGTGTTGCTTCGCGACGGCGGCGATGGCGGCCAGGTCGAGCAGGTTCATCAGCGGGTTGGTGGGCGTCTCCGTCCACACCGCGCGGGTATTCACCCGGATGGCGCGGGTGAAGGCGTCGAGATCGCGCAGGTTGACGAAATCCACCGGCACGCCCTTTTCCCGCAGCAGGTTCACCAGCAGGCGATACGTGCCGCCGTAAATATCGTCGTGAGCGATGAGGTGGTCGCCGGGGCCGAACTGCGAGAGGAAAGTGGCCTCCGCCGCCTGCCCGGTAGCGAAGGCGAAGCCATGCGTGCCCCCCTCCAGCGCGGCGAGGCAGTCTTCCAGCGCCTTGCGAGTGGGATTGCCGCTGCGCGAGTAGTCGAACGGCCCGGGCGCGTTCACCCCTTTGAAGGCGAAGGTCGAGGTCTGGTAGATCGGCGTCATGACCGCCCCGTAGGCGGGATCAGGCCCCTGACCGGCATGAATGGCCAGCGTCTCGAATTTCATATACAGCTCCTTTCATTGGTAGACAGGCGGTCGGCTCTCGGCCTTCGGACATGTTCTTCCTCTATGGCGCAAGCCTGACCAAAACACAACACGCCACCGCGATGCGGTGGCGTGCAGTATCGTCATGGACGAGACTATCTTTCGAACGTCACCGCGTTCGCGCATCGAGGGCGCGCCCTCAAGGCACCGTCGCCGTCTCAGTAGGCCGGTTGCCACCCCGATGACATCGGAGTTCTTGATGCTGGCCGCATGGTACCAGATCAAGCCCACCAATGTCAAGCCACCGTATCGGTTAACATCACATCGCGTACCCGACGCCTCCGCGCGGCCTCACCCCCCTCACAGGTAGACCGGGTTGTTTGCCAGCGCTTCCAGCATGGCGCGGAAGCTGGGTTTCTCGCTCTCCTGCCAGAGGACGCGGCGGGCGAAGGCGCTGAACGTCTCGCCGCGTTTTCGGGCGGCGCGATAGCGGGTGACCAGCGCGCGCACGGCGGGCGCCACTTCCTCGGGTCGCAGGCGCGCGAGCGTGCGCCGGGCAAAAGCCTGGCCGTCGCCGCCGCCCGTCCAGAGATCAAAGCGTTCCTCGCCCTGCGCGAGCGCGCCCTGCAGGCCGATGTCGGCGATGGCATGCTGGCCGCAGCCGTTGGGGCAGCCGCTGACATGCAGACTGATGCCCGCCGCCGGTAGGTCCGCCAACGCCTCCAGCAGCGCGGCCGCGTGATCTTTGGTGTGTACCAGCGCCTTCATGCAGACCGCTTTGCCCGGGCAGGAGAGCAGCGCGCCGCGCCAGGAATCCGTTTCCACGGGCAAGCCCAATGTCGCCAGCTTTGCTCGCACCTCCTCAACATGCGCGTTCGGCACGTCGGCCAGCAACAGGTTCTGGCGGTGGGTCAGGCGCAGGCGCCCGGGCGCCAGCGCGGCCAGTGCCGCAAGCTGCTCGCGATGCAGGCGCCCGGCAGGCATGGGCACGCCAAGAAACGACAGCCCCGCTTCGCGCTGTGGATGCACGCCCAGGTGGTCATGCTGCGCAACCGGCGCCAGCGCCGGCGCCGAAGGCAGCGCGCGCCCCAATCGCGCTTCGACGTCAGTCTTCACCCAGGACAGCCCGCGTTCGGCGAGAAGATGCTTCAACCGCGCCTTATGGCGGTTCTCGCGGTTGCCATACGCCTGGAAAAGTTCGACCAGCCGCGTGACCACCTCCAGCACCTCCTCCGGAGCCACCCAGCCCAGAGGTTCGGCATACGCCGGCGCCACCGAGAGTCCGCCGCCCACGAAGAGCGCGAACCCCGGCGAGCCTGACGCGTTTGGCGCAGCGAGCAGGGCGATGTCATTGATGCGCGCCGGCACGCAGCCATCCGCGCTGATGGCGATTTTGAACTTGCGCGGCAGATTGGCGAAGGCGGGATTACCCAGGAACGCCTCGGTGAGCGCCCGCGCGATGGGCAGCGTATCCGTTATCTCGTCATGTGCCAATCCCGCCGCCGGGCAGCCGATGACATTGCGCACGGCGTCGCCGCAGGCGCCCTGCGAAGTAAGCCCGGCGGCATCCAGCGCGGCGAACGCCGCCGGAAGCGCGGACAGTGGCAGGCCATAGAGTTGCAGATCCTGCCGCGTGGTCAGATTCACATATTCGGCGCCCAGGGCACGGGCAATCGCCGCCACGGTGCCAACCTGCGGCGCGGTAATTTCACCGTTGGGCAATTTGATACGCAGCATAAAGACCCCATCCTCGGCCGGGCGATGTCGGTACAGGCCATGCCAGCGCAGCACCACGTCATCTTCCGGCGTGATATCCGCCACGGTACCCCGCGCCAACCGCGCCAACACGGCATCCCGCTCCGCGTAGGGATTGATTTTCGCTTTAATTTGTTCTAATGGCGATAATGTCATCGCGTCCTCCCCAAAGGGTCATTCGGTGACAGCCAGCCTTATTATCCGTTCCGCTCCGCTGCACGAGACCGAGCGGAACGTCGCGGGGTCATTCGGTGACAGCCAGCCCCGATTGCATCGGGGAGGCAGTCACCGAATTACTGAGCGCGGCTACCTGTTTTCCTACCCGGTATCAGATCGTAAAGTCGTTCTCGACCGGAGGCAGCACGATACCGCCGCCGGCGACGTCGTAGCCGTCCACCAGCACGAAGCGACCTGTCTCGACGATGTCGGTGAAGCAGTCGTAGGCGACGGGCGCTTTCAACGAGAGCGTCACGGTGGCCACTTCATTTTTCGCCACTTCGTGCGCCTCCACGTTCCCCAGCGTGGCGGTATTGATGACGCCGCTCACGCCCGCCACGGCGCACGGTATTTCCTGCGTCGCGAGTTTCAGTACGTATGGCCGTCCGGGGGCCAGGTGGCGGTCGCCGAGCCAGAAGAGATTCGCCCGCAGCTCGGTGCCGGCGCGAGGCGCGTCTGCGACGTGCGACACGATTTCCCCCCGCTCGATGAAGAGCTGCTCCGTCAGCGTGATGCCGATGGACTCGCCCGCCTGCGCCGGCCCGGTGCGCGGGGAGTGCCAGCGCTCGATGCTCTTCACCACGCCGCGATGGCCGGACGGCGAGAAGAGGACCGTATCGCCCTCAGCGATGGCGCCGGCTTCCACGCGCCCGGCGATGATGCGGCGATGGTCGAACTTGTAGACATCCTGCACCGGCAGGCGCAGCGGCAGGTGCTCGCGCGAGGTCCGCGCGGCGAAGGCATCCAGCGCCTCGACGACCGTCGGACCGTCATACCAGGGCATGTGCTCGCTGTTCCTGGCGATGTTATCACCCTCGCGCGCCGAGACGGGCACGACCGCCTGCGGATGCACCCCCAGCGCCGCCAGGAAGTCCAGGTACTCCCGCCGCACATCCTCGTACACCCATTGCTCGAAACCGACCAGGTCCATTTTATTGATGACGACGACGACCTGGCGAATGCCCAGCAGGTGCAGCAGGTAACCATGCCGGCGCGACTGCTCCTGCACGCCCTCTTCGGCGTCAATGAGCAGCAGCGCGGCTTCGGCGGCCGCCGCCCCGCTGACCATGTTCTTCAGGAACTCCTTGTGGCCGGGGGCGTCAATGAGCACGTAGTCGCGCAGCGCCGTATGGAATTGCGCCCGCGCGGTATCAATGGTAATGCCCTGGTCGCGTTCCTCTTCCAGCGCGTCGAGCAGGAAGGCGAATTCAAAGGGCTTGCCCGTCTGCTCGCAGACGCGCGCCACCGCCTCGTAGCGCCCTTCCGGCAGGCTGTCCGTATCATAAAACAGGCGACCGACCAGCGTGGACTTACCGTGGTCCACATGGCCGACGATGACGATACTGATGGACGCGCGGGGCGTCTCGATACTGGTAGACATTCACCTCTCCCCCCGGCCCCCTCCCCTTAGCGGGGAGGGGGAGAAACAGGTCATTCGATAGCATCCGGTATCACTTCTCCGCTCCGTCACCCTCCCCGCTTAGGGGAGGAGGGCGGGGGGAGAGGTGAGCCCGACATCACATATAGCCCTTTGCCCGCAGCTTCTGCATGGCGTAGGTATCTTCCTGATCCTGGGCGCGACCGGCGCGCTCGCTGGTATTGGTCGAGCGCAACTCGGCGATGATCTCGTCAATCGTCGTGGCGTTCGACTTCACGCGCCCCGTGCACGGCCAGCAGCCCAGCGAGCGATAGCGCTCCCCGTCTTTCGCGAAGTAGAGGTCAATAATCGGGATTTCCTCGCGCTTGATGTATTCCCAGACGTCAATCTCCGTCCAGTGCAGCAGCGGATGGATGCGGATATGCGTGTCGGCATCGAAATCCGTCTTGAACTGGTCCCAGAGCTCCGGCGGCTGGTCCTTGTAGTTCCACTCGAAATGTTTGTCGCGAGGCGAGAAGTAGCGCTCCTTCGCGCGTGTGCCCTCCTCGTCGCGGCGAATGCCCAGGATGAGCCCGGTGAAGCCCCGCTCCTCCATGAGCAGTTGCAAACCTTCGGTCTTCAGCGCCGTGCAGCAGGTCAGGCGCCCGCGTTCCGGTCCCATGCCGTCCGCCAGCGCCGCCGTGTTCTGACCCACGATCAGCCGAAGATTCCACTCTCGCACCAGTTCGTCGCGGAAAGCGATCATCGCCGGAATCTTGTAACTGGTGTCAATATGCACCAGCGGGATGGGGCAATGGCCGAAGAACGCCTTCCGCGCCAGCCACAACAGCACGGTGCTGTCCTTGCCGATGCTCCACAGCATCGCCAGCTTTTTGAATTTTTTATACGCTTCCCGCAGGATGTAGATACTCTGGTTCTCCAACGCGTCAAGGTGTTCCATGTTGTCTCTCCGATTTCGTCGTACTCGTGTTCGTGCTCGTACTCGTCCTCGATTGCTTCGCGCTTTCTCTTCGCACTCGTCTGACGATCGTTTCGGGTACAAGTACGATTGGGGTGTCACCCCTTCAGGTGTAGTCCGCATTCTTTGTGTTCCGGCGCTTCCCACCACCAGCGGCCCGCCCGCGCGTCTTCTCCGGGCTGGACCGCGCGGGTACACGGCGCGCAACCGATGGAGGGGAAATCCCGCTCGTGCAGCGCGTTGTACGGCAGGTCGTGATCGTGGATGTATGTCCAGACATCCTCATTACGCCAGTCCGCCAGCGGGTTGATCTTCGCGATGCCGCCGTGCGTGTCGTCGCGCTCGATGACCGGCAGCGCCCCGCGCGTGACGGCCTGTTCCCGGCGCAGTCCGGTCAGCCACGCCGCTTTGCCCGCCAGCGCCCGCGCCAGCGGCTCCACTTTACGCACCCGGCAGCAGGCCAGGCGCGCGTCCCGCGAACGATAGAAGCCGTTTGGCCCATCGGCGTCGAGCAGCGAC
Organism: Armatimonadota bacterium; assembly: GCA_022708765.1. Taxonomy (GTDB): domain Bacteria; phylum Armatimonadota; class Hebobacteria; order CAIYQO01; family CAIYQO01; genus JAKIYB01. The sequence goes on from JAKIYB010000024.1 coordinate 9,665, forward strand.
TGCAGCGCCTCGGTGTGCGGCACGTAGACGGTGAACACGCGCCCGTAACGTTCGCGCGTCCGCTGGATAAGATCATACGTCTCCTGGTGCAGGCGCCCGGTGTCAAGCAGGAAGACGGAGGCCGCCGGGTCGGCTCCCAACAGCAGGTCGAGGACAACCATATCCTCCGCGCCGAAGCTGCAGGCGAAAGTGAGCCCCGCCCCATATTCCCGCACCGCCCAGGCGACGCGCGTGGGCGCGGTCATTTGTTCAAGCTCCGCAACCGGCAGTGTCATCGCTCATCTCCTCTCTCATACCGGGGCCAGGCCCCATTTGCGCCGCAGGCGGCGGTCAATGCGCGCGAAGACGGCCATTTCGACAAGCAGGCCCAACGCGACAATGGTGAGCATCGTCGCCAGAATCTCCGCGATGTTGCCACCGTCGCGTCCCTGCTGCAGCAGGCGTCCCAGCCCGGCGGTCGGGGCGAGCAACTCGCCCGCCATCAGCGCGCGCCAGGCGAAGGTCCAGCCCATGCGCAAGCCGGCGACGATCTCCGGCAGCGCCGCCGGCAGCAGCACTCGCGTATTGAGCGTCCATCCCCGCGCCCCCAGCGTCTGCCCCGCCTGAATGAGCAGCGGCGGCACCTGGCTCAGCGCGCCGGCGGTCGCCGTGGCAATCGCGAATACAGTGTTACTCAAGATTACGAACAGTACCGCGCGCATATTCGCGCCGAACCAGAGCAGGGCCAGCGGCACCCAGCACACGCTGGGCAGCGTCTGCAGACCGAGCAGGCCGGCGCCGACCGTGCGGCGCAGCGCGGGCACGTGATGGATGACCACGCCGAGCGGCACGCCGATGACCACCGCCAGCCCGTAGCCGACCAGCATCAGCGTCAGGCTCTGCGCCAGCGCGGCCGGCAGCGCCTGGCTGCCGATCATATCCACCAGCGCCTGCCCCACCGCGCCCGGCCCCGGCAGCATCGCCGGCGGCCAGAGTGCCAGCCTAGATCCCGTCTCCCAGATCAAAACGGTCACGCCCAGGGACAGCACGTGCGGCCAGATGCCAGCCCAGATCGAATTCTTCACGTTCCACCTGCTCAATCGCCTCGCGCAGCTCCGCGTGAATCAGTTCTACATGCCGGACTACCGCCGCGTCGGCGGGAAGCCGCGGCCAGGGCAGGCTCGCGAGCGGCACCACCGCGCGCACGCGCCCCGGATGGGCGGTGAACACCACCGCCTGCGTGCCCAACTGCACCGCTTCCTGCACGTTGTGCGTGACGTAGATAATCGTCGTTCCCGTCGCTTGCCAGATGCGCTGCAGTTCGATGACCAGAATCTCCCGCGTCTGGGCGTCCAGCGCGCCGAACGGCTCGTCCACCGCCAGCGCCCGCGCCAGCGCCACCCGCTGGCGCATGCCGCCGGAGAGTTCGTGCGGATAACTCGCGGCGAACCGGCTGAGCTGCACCAGCCGCAGGCAGTTCAGCGCGTGCGCTTCGGCATCCGCCCGCGCCACGTTGCCCAACCGTAATCCGAAGAGCACATTTTCCCGCACCGTCAGCCAGGGAAAGAGCCCGGCATCCTGAAACATGAGCACGCGCCGGCGTCCAGGTCCGCGCACCGCCGCGCCCCCCACGGAAATCTCGCCGCGCGACGGCATCTCCAGTCCGGCGATCATCCGGCACAGGGTGGATTTGCCGCAGCCCGATGGACCGACGAAGCAGGTGAAGCTTCCCGGGGCGAGGCTCAGCGACACGGAATCCAGCACCGGAATCTCCCGGCCCGTTCCTGGAAACCGGTGGGATATCCCGCGAATCTCAATGCCGTCATCATGCTCGCGTGCCGCCAGGGCTGACATCATCCGCTCTCAACTTTATATTAGTATTCTTATCGGAATAATATGCCGATATGCGCCTATCATAAAGGCATTTGCCTCCGATGTCAAGCGTTAATTGCACGTTATCGGATAAGAATACATTGAATATGTATACCGCGGGCACTTCCATCGCCGGCGTTGTCACATCTTATCATTATCACCTTTATGCATGATTATCAATAGATACTATTGCATATTCAGCGATGAGGGCGTAGGATAGTCGTGGAGAAAGGAGGTGCGCCATGCAGACCACCGAAATGAACGAGGGCTATGAACTGCTGTCGTTGGAGGAGGCCGCGGAGTTCCTCTGCGTCAGTAAATCCACCATGTACCGGCTGCTTGACCAGCGCAAGCTGGCGGGGATGAAGGCGGGCAAGCAATGGCGTTTTCGCCGGGAGGATTTGCTGGCCTACATGCGGCGCGGGCCGGCGGCGCAGGCGCTGGCGAACGTGCCGATGGCGATGCTGGATGTCGAACTCGACTTCCTGGCCGCGGAGTTGCAGAAGGCCGGCAGTTCCACGGCGGAGAGCGACGACCCGACGCTGGAGGGGGAAGCGGGAAAAATCACCCAGCTCGTGCGGCGGATGGTGTGGCTGCTGTACGCCCTGCGCGCCAGCGATCTGCACCTGAATCCGGCGTGGACCTCCAATGGCGCCGCCGTGCAGATGTTCTACCGCGTGGACGGCGCGCTGCGCGAGGTGCGGCAACTGCCGATGGCGCTGCACGAGGCGTTGATGCTGGAGTGGAAACGGCTCGCAGAGATGGCGATCGAGACGTCGGATCGCCCGCAGGAAGGGCCGGTGCGCCTGGTGTATGGTCAGAAACGCGCGGCGGTGCGCGTGGCGGTGCTGCCGACCATCTACGGCGAAAAGCTCACCGTGCGCGCCATCCCCACGAAGGTGCCGACGATGGAACTGCTGGAAATCACCCACACGCCGCTGCCCGAATGGACGCGCCGGCAGCGCGGTCTCATCCTCTTCGTCGGCCCCACCGGCTCGGGGAAATCCACCACCCTCTCCGCTTTCCTGCTGGAGATCATCAACACCCGCGCCCGCAACGTCTTTTCGGTGGTGGACCCGATCGAATACGAGTTTCCTCACGGCGTGAACCACGTGAAGGTGCGCGGTTTCGGCGTTGCCGAGGGGCTGCGCGCCGTGCGGTATCACGATCCGGACATCATCACCGTCGGCGAGTTCACCGGCGACCCGGAGGAGGCGGAGCTGACGGTGAACCTGGCGGAGACCGGTCACCTGATGATGACGACCATGCACGCCAGCGATACCATCAGCCCGCTGTATGCCTATCTGGACGCCGGGGTGAAGCGCCTGCTGCTGGCCAACAACATGATTGGCGTCTGCCTGCAGACGCTGGAGCCGAAACCCTGCCCGGCTTGCATGGCGCCGGTTGCCGTCGAGCCCGGGACACGCGAGCACATTCGCCACGCGGCCGCCTGCGGCGGCTATCTCCTGCCGGACGATGCCGTCTTCCGCAATCCCGCCGGCTGCGACGCCTGCGAAGGGCGGGGCTATCGCGGCCGCACCGCGCTGCACGAGTTCCTCACCTTCACGCCCGCCGTGCGCGCGGCGTTCCTGCACGGCGCCACGCCGGAAGAATTTGAAGCCGCCGTGCGGGCGCTCGGTCAGCTCTCCTACTTCGCCGCCCAGGTGAAACGCGCGGTGGAAGGCACACTGGCGCTGGACAGCGTGCTGAAATTTCTGCCGATGGCGGGGTAGATGAGCGGGCAAGACACCGTCGAACCATATCCTGGAGGGCGAGACTCCCAATGCCATTCAAATAAGGATTCTCGCCCGTCACGCGCGACCTCTCCCCCAACCCCCTCCCCTACGTGGGGAGGGGAGATTGATAAGGAAAAATGACGGCATGGGGCGGCTGGTTCGCCGCACGGAATAAGCTTATTTGAACGGTATTGGGCGAGACTCTGTCGAAGCGCGCACATCGGAGCCGGTAACGCATACATAGAGACCTAGGCGCGAAAACCACGGGCATCAGTATGTGTGTCTTTGATCCCTGTTCTTACGCACGCGGCTCGACAGAGTCTCGCTCTCCAGGATCTCACACGCCTATGCCCGGATAATCCGCAAAGACCGCCGCGTCCTCGCTGATGACGGTGGGGTGATAGAGCGGGTCGTCGGCATTGATGAGGCGGCCGTCGGGCAGCAGGTAAAGGTTGCCGGTGGAGGGCGGCACGTCGAGGGGGTATTGTGCGTGCAGGCCGCCGTCGCGCCCGGTGCGCTCGCGTTCCGCTTCGTCGAAATCCATGCTGGTCTCGGCGAAGTCGCGCAGGTAGGCGATGGCCTCCGCCGCGTCGCCGCTGGCGCCGCGCGTCAGCAGGTTGCGCTGCTCGCCGGGGTCGTTTTCGAGATCGAAGCAGAGCGGCGGCGCGTTGCGGAAGCGCACGTATTTGTACCCCCGCCAGCGAATGCCGCGGAATTCGGTGCCGGCGCCCCAGCGGGGGATGAGGTTGTCGCAGACGATGGGGCGCTCGTCCGGTTCCGTGCCATCCCACACGGCGGCGCTCAGGTCGGCGCCGTCCAGCCCCGCCGGCGCGTCCGCGCCCGCCAGCCCGCAGCAGGTGGGGAAGAGATCCACCAGGCCCACCGGCGTGCGAATCGCCCGCGCGGGCATCTCGCCTCGGCGCTGTTC
>JAKIYB010000024.1:14189-17874 GCA_022708765.1 Armatimonadota bacterium
CCGACGGGCGTGCGGCAAACAGTCGGCGACGCCTCGCGCCGCTGCTCCGGGAGCGAGATCAGCAGCGGGACGCGGGTACAAGCCTCATACCAGCCGTTCTTCCACCACACGCCGTGCTCGCCGGCCAGTTCGCCATGGTCGGTGCTGTAAACAATGACGGTGTTCTCCAGCAGCCCGTCCGCCTCCAGCCGCAGCAGCAGGTCGCCGAGAATTTCATCCAGATAGCTCACGCAGGCGAAGTAGGCGCCCCGCGCACGCATCATCTCCGCATGGTCAATCGCCTCCGCCTTGAAGCCCCGGCGCATGCCGGCGCTCATCGGGTGGTCATAGGCGTCGCCACCGGCGGGCACGCGCGGTTCGGGGATGCCGTCCGCCGGGTAGCGGTCAATCCAGCGCTTCGGCGCGGTAAGCGGGAAATGCGGGCGGCTGAAAGAGGCGCAGAGGAACCAGGGCTGGTCGGGGTGAGCGGCGCGGTGCTCGCGGAGATAGGCCACGCTCTCCTGCGCGATGACCTGCTCCTGCAGCAGGCTTTCTGGAAAACCCGTCACTCCCGCGCCCAGCGTGCGCATCCGCATGCCGCTTTCAACATGTGGCCCCACCGGCTCCCACTGGTGGCCGCAGTGCCCGGTCAAGTCGCCGTAGGGCCGGTGCTGGAAGCCGGCGAACTGTACGCCCCCGCCCAGGTGCATCTTGCCGATGAGACAGGTGGCATAGCCCGCCGCCGCCAGCGCGCCGGGCAGCGTGGGCAACTCCGGCCGCAGCACCGAATCATTCCCCCACGCCCCGCAGCCGCGCACTTCGCGCCCCGCGAGCATGGAGATGCGCGACGGTGTGCAGAGCGGCATCTGGCAGTAGGCGTCGGTGAAGACGGTGCCGCCCGCGGCCAGCCTGTCCAGCGCCGGTGTCGCCACCGGCTCACCCCCGGCGTCCTCCGGCACGTGCCCCATGCAGCGGAAACTGTGCTCGTCACTGAACAGGAAGAGGATATTCGGACGGTCGGCCATGGCGGACGCTCCTTTGGACTACTACCGCAATTCGTTCTCGACACCCCCCTGAAAGGAGGGTGCGAACGTTGTCAAAGACGCTGAAGCGCCCTTGAGTACGGAGATGCATGAGCGCGCTTCAGCGCAATGCCATTCAAATAAGCTTGCTCTGTGTGGTGGACCAGTCTCGCCGCATCGCCATTTTTCCCCTATTAATCTCCCCTCCCCACGTAGGGGAGGGGGTGGGGGAGAGGTCAGCGTGACGGACGAGTGTTCTTATTTGAATGGCATTGCGCTTCAGCATGCTTGTTCTGGTTCGCCACCTCCTTCAGGGGGCCGAACGCGATGTGCGGTAGTCGTATTTGGTATCTTTTCTATTCGCAGGATGTTCCGGCGACTCCTTCCGGACGGGTATATCCGCCAGGGAGGAACATCCATGGAACTGTCAGGCAAGGTAGCGTTCATCACCGGCGGGGCGTCGGGCATCGGGAAAGGCGCGGCGGCGCTGCTGGCGGAGGCGGGAGCACGGGTGGCGATTTTCGACCGGGCCAACGAGCGGGAGGCGCGCGCGGTCGAGCAGATCACCGCCACCGGCGGCGAAGCGCTGGCGATTGACGGCGACGTATCGGTGCCGGGTGACGTGGAAGGTGCGGTAAAGGCGGTGCTGGCGCGCTGGGGGCGGCTCGATATCGTCTTCGCCAATGCCGGCATCAACGGCGTGTGGGCGCCGCTGGAGGAGATCACGCCGGAGGAGTGGGATCGCACACTGGCCGTCAACCTGAAAGGCACCTACCTGACGGTGAAGTACGCCCTGCCCGCGCTGCGGGCGCGCGGCGGCTCTATCATCATCACCTCCTCGGTAAACGGCACGCGCATCTTCAGCAACACCGGCGCCACCGCCTACTCCTGCTCGAAGGCGGCGCAGGTGGCGTTCGCCAAGATGATGGCGGTGGAACTGGGGCGGGACAATATCCGCGTCAACGTCATCTGCCCCGGCGCCATCCACACGCACATCGGCGAGAGCACCACCGCGCGCGACCTGGATACCGTCGGCATTCCCGTGCAATACCCCGCGGGCCCGACCCCGCTGCCCGAAGGCGCCGGCTGGCCGCGCGAAGTCGGCCACCTCGTCCGCTTCCTCGCCTCCGACGCCAGCCGCCACATCACCGGCGCCACCATCTACATAGACGGCGGCGAGTCGCTGGTGCAGGGGTGAGCAGGCCGGAATATGATGGCACCTAGCAGGCAGAACGACCCAAACGCCCGCTTATAAAGGAATATATGTGTGCTATATTGCCACTAATACTGTTGTTTTAACGTATTCCCCCTCTCCCGCTGGGAGAGGGGGCCAGGGGGTGAGGGCCGCGTTGCTCCCCGGCTGCTACGTGTTAAAGCAAAAGCGCGAAACCGGGGACAATCTCATCCCCGGTTTATGCCCGTCTGAGCCACTGGAGGATTGCCGCGAGATTCGATAAAGACAGCATGTCGGCCAGTGTCACCATCAAGAACCTCTAAAACTGGGTTATTATAATATTGGCGATCTCCTTCGTGTGCGAGAAAGAGTTATGTGAGCGCTTGATGCGCGGGGGGAAGTACAATAATCTCATCGTTGAACTCACCCGGCAGGGATGGGATTCACCGAATACTTACAGCGCGGGTTATCGCTTGTCGCTGTGGTATAGCGTGATGAATAACGCACGAACTTGCAGGATATTTGGTAGCCTATACTGAATAGTGGAGCCTTACATGGTATTCTCAATCGAGTTTGATATTGAGACGGTTTCTACTCTAGCTGTTGCGGATGATGCTGTAGATTGGATGCAGATTCCTCCGCAAGGGCATATCGTTGATGAGTGGATACTACCAAAATTTTATTTCACAGGTAGTCACATGCCTGATTACCTGATGAATGATGTGGGCTGGCATATATGTTCATTAAAACTAGTCGACGCAATAGCTAGCGTCTGTACCGAACTTGATTTTGTGAGATTTTTACCGGTTCATGTATATACTTCAGATCGCATTATTGAGTATTATGTTATTCATATTGAAAAAGCGACAAATGCTATTGATATATATGCAACAGTATATATTGATGATGCTATAGTGAAACCAGCTTTTAAGAGTTATGCATTGGAAGGCGTAAATATATTCTCGTACTATAATAGCGAAAAAATTTATATCACTGAGCAGTTGCACAGCCGAATACTCTATACGGATTGTAGTGGAATTAGTTTTAATCCGTGTGAGTGTAGCTGAGTAAACATCCGGAAACCGGGGACAGCCCCCACTGTCCCTGGTTAATGCCCTCCACCAATCATAGCCAACTCAAGCACAACCCAAACACCCGCTTGACAAAAGAACAAAAGTGTGCTATACTGTCGCTCGTATCAATGGTCAACACCTTCGTGCGATGAAGTTCTTAGTCGCGGCGCAGCGGAGCAAGCCGCGCCCGTACCGTAACAAGAGCATACCACCGGGGCCATCCTCCGCTCTCGCATAACTTCGGGGCAAAAGGTGGTATCACCCCGCATTTTGAAAAATAGCACTCTGTGCGGGGTGATACACCGGCCGGAGCTCTCCACCCGAGCCCCGTTCACGGGGCGCCGCTCGGTAGCCCGGTTCTTTAGGACCGGGCGCACGATGTGGGAAAACCAACTCACCCCCAAAATGGCACTTTTGTCGCACCGTTTTGGGAGTGA
>JAKIYB010000250.1 GCA_022708765.1 Armatimonadota bacterium
GACCACCGCGATGGCGAACGACGTGGACGCCGATCTCGCGTATGCCCAGGGGGTGATGGCGCTGGGGGCACGCGGCGATCTGCTGCTGTGCCTGAGCACGTCGGGCACGGCGACGAACGTGCTGGCCGCCGCGCGGGTGGCGCGCTGGCGCGGGCTGACCGTCATCGGCCTCACCGGCAAGGACGGCGGCCCGCTGGCGCCCCTTTGCGATCTCGCGCTCATCGCCCCCGGCGCGACCACGGCGGAGATTCAGGAACATCATCTGCCCATCTATCACGCGCTGTGCGAGGTGGTGGAGCGGGAGATGTTCGGGTAGGGGCACACTTGTCCCGTTCATTTATTGCGGATGCTCAGAAAAATGGTGGCAGGAACCGTTTTCCCGGGAGTGCGTTATCTACGGCCATGTGCAGAAGCGGGAAAACGGTTGCAGTCACAATTTTTCGACGGTGTGCTCGGGCGGGAGAGATGGGGCTTGGCAGAGACTCGTGGGGTAAATCGGTGACAGCCAGCCAATTGCCGTGACAATTGGAGGCAGTCACCGAATTACCGAGCAACGCTCCGGGCCGGGCGCGGCTGTAGTCGGCCTCTTCAGGGGTGCATTATTCCGTCACCGGCACTGAATCCGTGCAACTACGGAATCTCTGCAACCTGAGCAACCCCTTCCCCGCTGGGGCGAAACACCAGATATGGTGAATTTTCGGGTCATGTTTCATATCGGTGGAGAATTCGGGTATAATCGGGTCGTGTCTGATCAACCCGTTATCGAATTACAGAGTGTATCCGTCCTTTATCCGAACGGGATCCAGGCGTTGCAGGATGCCGATTTGCGCGTGCACAAGGGTGAGTTCGTCTTTCTCGTGGGCCCCAGCGGCGAAGGAAAATCCACAATTCTGAAGCTGCTGTACCGTGAGGTGAAGGCGACCGAGGGGCACGTGCTGGTGGAAGGGCATGATGTCGGCCGGCTCTCGGCGGTGGGGGTGGCGCGGTTGCGCCGCCGCCTCGGGGTGGTCTTTCAGGATTTCCGCCTGCTGGACTACAAAACCGTGCGCGAGAACCTCACCTTCGCCATGCAGGTGCTGGACACCCCGCCGCAGATTATTCGCCGCCGGGTGAACGAATTGCTGGATCAGGTGGGCCTGCTGGACCGCCGCAACGATTTCCCGCAGCAGTTATCCGGGGGCGAGCAACAGCGGCTGTGCATCGCGCGGGCGCTCATCAATCACCCGCCCATCCTGCTGGCCGACGAGCCCACCGGAAATCTGGACCCCGACACCTCCGAGGAAATTTTCCGGCTGCTGGAGGCGATTAACCTCAAGGGCACGACGGTAATCGTCGCCACGCACGACAACGCCATGGTGGACCGCATGCTGCGGCGCGTGGTGTATATGTGCGGGGGACGCATCGTCGGCGATCATCCGGCGGGCAGCTACTATCAGCCCGATGAGTGCCCGTATGATGAGGCCGCGCCCGCGGCCAGCGGCGCGAGCTCCGAGTGGTAATACCGGCGCGCGGCGCCGATATAGAGTATTAATTCATGTTCTCACGACTCGAATTTTTCATCACGGAAACGTTTGTCAGCATGCGCCGGCATCCGGCGATGGCCTTCGCCGCGACGATCTGCATCGCCGCGTCACTCTTCGTCGCCGGCATCGTCGGATTGATCGTGCTGAATGTCAACTACGCCACCGATACCACGCTCAACCGCGTGCGCTTCAACGTCTACTTCCAGCCGGAAATCACCCGGCACGAGGCGTGGGTGGCGTATAAGCGCATCCTCGCCATAGAGCGGGTGGACGAGGCGCAGTTCATCCCCAAGGAGAAATCGCCCTTCTGGCTGAAATACCAGAAGAACCACCCGGACACGAAGAACCTGCTGAACCGCAATCCGCTGCCGGACAGCGTAGTGGTGAAGGCGCGTGACCTGGAGGACATCAAGGCGCTGAAGATGGGCATGCTGGAATGGGAAGAAGTGCGCTCGGTGCGCGACACCCCGGACCTGATTCAGAAGCTCATTAACTTCAGTCAGGCGGTGAAGCAGTCCGGCATCATCATCGGCATTATCCTCATCGTGCTGTCGCTGGTGATTATCCATCACACCATCGAACTGACGCTCTACGCCCGCCGGCGCGAGATGTTCATTATGGGGCTGGTGGGCGCCACGCCGGCCACCATCGCGCTGCCCTTCCTGCTGGAGGGGATCGTCTACGGTCTCTTCGGCGCGGGCGTGGCGCTGGGTGTGCTCGCGCCGCTGTACCGTTTCGCCGCGCAGAAGATCACGGCGAACTTTGGCTTCGCGCTGCTCACGAAAGGCTCCGAGATTACCCACGGCATTCTCGTCGTGCTCATCGCCGGCGTGGTTCTCGGCTTCATCGGCAGCGTCGTCTCCGTGCTCAAATACCTGCGCACGCCGAAATCGCGGCTGACGAACGCGTAGCGATGTTGGATTTTGGATCGCGGTTGTCGCTAGGGTAAATCGGTGACAGACAACGCATTACTGAGGGTAAGCGATAACGACCGGACAGGCGTTGGCGGTGTGGAGAGCGCTTCCGGTGTTCTCGCATGACGGGTAATGCGCAGTCAGTCACCGCTTTACTGAGCAGATGCGTTACCAAGGTGCCTATTCAGTACGATCCAATTTTCAAGCGATAGTTGTCATTTTTCGATTCCTCGGGAGGCCAACATGCTTGCTCGCCTCGGTGTTCTTGCCACGCTGGTGGTGCTGTATGTCGTGGGGCAGTCGCTTGCCGCCGCGCACGCCGCCAATCCCGACGCCGCCGCCATTACCTGGACGATGGCCGGGTTGATGGTAGTGACGTTCCTGGCGCTGGTGGCGCTGATGTATACGAAGGTGCTGCCGGCGCTGCTGGCGCTGCCGATTCTCGCGGTGGCGCTGGCGAGCATCGCGGGGATGAAGTGGGACGTCCTCTTCACCAAGGTGATCGCGGACGGCACCACGCGCCTCTCCGGGGCCATTATCGCCGCCATCCTCGGCGCGATTCTGGCGCAGGTGGTGGAGAAGACGGGCATCGCACAGACGGCCATCAAGAAGACCGCGGAGCTGGGCGGCGACCGGCCCATCATCCTCGCCGTGCTGCTCACGCTGGTTATCGCGCTGCTCTTCACCACCCTCGGCGGGCTGGGCGCGGTGATCATGGTCGCTACCATCGCCATCCCCATCCTGCTCTCGCTGGGGCTGCGGCCAGTGTATGTCGGCTGTCTCTTCCTGCTGGCGCTCAGCCTGGGCGGCGTCTTCAACCTGGCGAACTGGCAGCTCTATAAGGACGTACTCGGTCTCGACAATGCCGCCATCGGCCGTTTCGCCTATCCCTTCGCCGGCGCCATGCTGCTGGCCACCGCCGCCTTCATGGTCATCGAGGGCAAACGGCTGGGCAAGAGCCGCTTTAAAGCGGCCGTCAACGAGGTCGAAGGCGCCCCGCAACACACCTTTGTGCCCTGGTACGCGCTGCTCACGCCGGTGATTCCGCTGCTGCCGGTGCTGTTTTTTGCGCTGTTGCCGAAGGTGATTGCGAAGCCGGCGGAAATTACAATCAGCGCACCCCGATTTGTGGCAGAAGATTTTCGCCATCCTGTTGTAACAATACAACCAGTTGATAGGGAAAACGGACAGATCGGTTTCTACAGCGCAGGTGCGCAAATCACATTACCAGCAGGTCGCTATGAGGCAGCCCATTCGCTCCATATGACTGCTTCAAGCATATTAAAAGACCATGTTCAGTTTGATGTGAAGCCATGGACGAAAATTTCCATTGAGGTAACCACTGATCCAGAAACACACAAAGCGACAATAAATATTGTTTCAACCTCTACGACCTACGACTTCCCCATTGCCGTCGCCCTGCTTCTCGGCATTCTGTATGGCGCCATCACTACCTGGAAGCGGGGACAGAGTACGGTGCAGTTGCTCACCAAATCGTCTTTCGACGGCGTGGCAGCAGTCGGTCCCGCCGTGGTGCTGATGATCGGCATCGGCATGGTGCTGCTGTCCACGATGTCGGCAGAGGTGAGCGGGATTATCGGGCCGGCGGTGGGCAAGGTGCTGCCGCAGAACCAGACAGCCGGCGCCTTCGTGCATTACGTGCTGCTCTTCGGCATCCTCGCGCCGCTGGCGCTGTATCGCGGGCCGCTGAACACCTGGGGCATGGGGGCGGGCCTGCTCGGGCTGATGAAGGTCATCATGCCGCCCGGTGCCATCATGGGCGCCTTCATGTCCGTGGGCATGGTGCAGGGCGTCTGCGACCCGACGAACACGCACAACGTGTGGATCGCCAACTACACGAATACCGACATGCAGGAGATTCTCAAGCGCACGCTGCCGTATATGTGGGTGCTGGCGTTCGTAGGGCTGCTCATCGCGGGGGCGATGTTCTATCTGGTGAAGTGACGATCAATGCCGCTTCGTCACGCGGGCGCGAAATGGGGACAGCAACGCATTTCCTGACGCGGATGACCTTGTCACGCGCGCAGACGCGAGAAATGCGTTGCAGTCCCCATTTCGGAGGCATTGGGGGTGGGTGCTGCTGGTGGAATACAATGGTGACGGGAACCGTTTTCCCGCGGGTCGAGATGCGGGGCAGGGGTTGAGACTTCGGGAACGGTTGCCGTCACCATTTATTGCACCGCCAAGCGGAGGGTAGTGGATTTTCGTAGGAATTGGGCTGACGCGGCGCCACTCCGCGATGCTGCGTGACGCACTACCAACGTGCAGATGCTGTTTTCGAATGACTTATCCCCTTCGGGTTGCTTTCTCCGCTCAATCGGCTGCTGAATAGCAGGAATCCTCCCCCTCCCGCTGAATGAATCCTCCTGGAGGAGTCATTCCATGTCTATTCCTGATACCGATCTCGTTATCTTGCGCGACCTGGCGTCGCGATACGCGGAAATCGCCGCGCTGCCGGCGCAGGCGGAAAAGGCGGCGCTGTGGCGCAAGCTGAACCGGTTGGAGCCGGTGCGGCCGCTGGTGTGGATCAATGAGATCCCCTGGCATGAGATGAACGTGGATGACGAGTTGACGGCGCGCTGCACGGATGGTTACGCCCGGCAGATCGAGGGCGACCTGCGCCGCACGCTGTACCAGTGGCGGCACATGCCCGGCGACATGGTGCTTGACCCCGTGCTTTATGTTTCCTACGTCTGCGGCCCGTCCAGCACCTATGCCGACTACGGCATCGAGGAGCAGGTGGTGCGCCACGAGGGCGGGCATGACGTAGCCTTCGTGCCCATCATCAACACCCTGGCGGACGTGGAGAAGCTGACGACGCCGACGGTGTGGGTGGACTGGGAGGAAACCGAGCGGCGCTTCCAGATCATGCAACAGGTGTGTGACGGCATCATCCGGGTGGAGAAGCGCGGTATCGTCCACCAGTGGGGGTCGCCATGGGACCAGATGATCCACTGGTACGGCATCGAGAAGCTCTACATAGACATGGTGGACCAGCCGGAACTGGTACACGCGCTGCTGACGCGCTTCATGGCGGCGGTCCACAGCGTGCTCGACCAGCAGGAGGCGATGGGGTTGCTCTCGGTGAGCAACGGCAACCATCGCGTGGGCTCCGGCGGGCTGGGCATCACCAACGAACTGCCGCAGCCGGATTACATGCCAGGTTCGCCTGCCCGTCTCATTGACCAGTGGGGCACCTCCACCGGGCAGATCTTCTCCGAGGTTTCGCCGGCCATGCACGACGAATTCTGCCTGCAATACGAGCAGCCCTACATGGAGCGTTTTGGCCTGTCCTGCTACGGCTGCTGCGAGCCGCTGCACAACAAAATGGGCATCCTGCGCAAAGTGAAGAACCTGCGCCGGGTCTCCATGAGCTACTGGATTGACCTGGACAAGGCCGTCGAGGCAGTGGGTACCGATTATGTCTTCAGCTACAAGCCCACTCCCGCCGTGTATGCCTGGGACGCCTGGGATCCCGAACCGGCGCGCGCCAACCTGCGCACCGCGCTGGAGAAAGCCCGCGGCTGCCGCGTAGAGTTGATTATGAAAGACATCTCCACCGTGCGCGGCGAACCGCAGCGCCTGTGGGCGTGGGAGAAGATCGCCATGGAGGAAGCGGAGCGCGCGGCGGAAGCGTATGTATAGGTTTGCCACTTATGCCCATCATTGACGCCCATACCCACGTTTTCCCGCAGTACGCCGACCTCGCGGCGCGGGCGATGGACCGCGCGGGGGTGGCGCAATGCGTGACGCTGGCGTGGCATGACGGCTTCGGCGAGGGACTGCGGGCGCAGGCGGCGGCGTTCAGCCGTTATCCGGGGCGCTTCATCCTCTTCGGCAACGTGGATTTCTCGCGCATCAATGAGCCGGATTTCGCCGCGCGCACCGCGGAGGGCATGGCGCGCAACGTGGACGCCGGCCTGCGCGGGTTGAAGGTGTATAAGGCGCTGGGACTGGAGTACCGCCACCCCGACGGCGCCTTCTGGCGCGTGGATGACGAGCTGCTGGATCCCATCTGGGCGGCGGCGGGCGCATTGGGCCGGTGGACGCGCGAAATTTTTGGAACGGCGTGCTCTACGGCGAATATGCCTGGTGGAGCTACTACCGCAAGGGGTATCCCAGCCGCGAGGAGCTGCTGGCCGAGCGCAACGCCGTCATTCGCCGCCATCCCGGCACGACCTTCATCGCCCCGCACGTGGGCAGTAACGCTTCCTGTCTCGACGCCGCCGCCGATGACCTCGACGCGCTGCCGAACCTGTATTATGACCTCTCCGCGCGCGTGCCCATCCTCGGCCTGCCGGGCCGTCGCGCGGCGCGGGCGCGGGAATTCCTGCTCCAGTATCAGGACCGCATCCTCTTCGGCACC
>JAKIYB010000251.1 GCA_022708765.1 Armatimonadota bacterium
GTTTGTCAAGGCTTGACGGAAAAATTTGTTTGTGTCGGAATAGTGAGGGTACCGGTGTTACCAGGAATCGTTTGCTTTTACCGCGAATAAGGAATCCGACGGATATCCAAACAGCGTTATACTGCCGGCGAAAGGATGCGTCCCATGATTCGATGCCTGTTACTGGTGTCTGTGTGTCTGGTGCTTACGGCTTTGCCGATACGTGCGCAGGAAATGATCAGCGTGGAAGCGCCAGATGTGCTGGGTTTTCCGGCATGCGCCATGGTGCCGGCGGCGCCGCTGGCTGAACTGACGCAGGCGCAGGTTAAAACTGCGGACGGTGCCCTCACCTTCACCCGGCAGGGGCGAAGCTTTTCCTGCACGACGGGGAGCACGGTGGCGACGGCGAACGGGAAAAAGGTGACACTGCCGCTGGTGCCTTTCGCCCGCGCTCAGGTCACCTATATCCCGCTGCGCGCCTGCGTAGAGGCGCTGGGCGGCACGCTGACGGTAAACGCCGCGCGCACCGTAGCCCAGGTGAAACTGCCCAACCTCGCACAGCCAGTAGAACTCCCATTCGTGCCGATGGTCACCGACGATGGTGAGGGGAAAACAATACCGCTTCGCACAAACGATTTTCAGGATGAGTCTAACCAACTCTATGTGATGAATCCGGATGGTACTAACGAGCGCCGACTCTCCTATTGCGCACAGTATTCGCATACGCTGCCAGTCATCTCGGCAAATGGCGAACGCTGGCTCTACATGCAGTCACCCTATCTCTCGGTGCTCACCCTTCCGTATGGAAGCGTCTATTCCCGCATCACCGCGCAGTCAACCTCCACCTGTCTGTTATATGCTGATGAGGAAAAGGGACCGGTTGCCTTTTGCGCCGATATGACGGCAGATGGGAAGACGGTCTGGTATTCGGTGCTGTCGGGCACAAAGGGCAAGCGAGAGCTTACCATTATGCGCGCGCCATTTACGGGTGGCAAGCCGGAGCGAATTGTCTCAGCGGGTGGCTGGGGTACCTTCGATATCAGCGCCGATGGCAATTGGCTCGTATATGAAGCCCTACTGCCCCAACAAAACGACGACCCACAGACCGAAATGCGCGTGCGGAACATTGCCAGTGGAAAAGAATGGTCACTGGGCGCGGGGAGAACTCCGCGAATGTCCGCGGACGGCCGCAATATTCTTTATTACCGCACACACTCCATTGATGAAAACAAAACGGTTCGACTGGTGGCAACCTGTATGTTGGACCCCACGCGCGAGATCCAGCAGGTGATCGCCGTCACTGATGCCCATGACATGGATGGTGAAGATGAAGCTACATTCACCCCGGACGGCAATCGGATTCTCTTCGTGCGGCAAAACAATTTGACGGGTTATAGCTACGGCGTCTTTGTAATGAACATTGACCGGAGTAACTGTAAGCAGTTGACACACGAGTGGGACAACTATCCGATTGCTTCACCGGACGGAACGTATCTCTACTTCACCAGGAATCACAGTCTCTTCGAGAGCAATGCCTACCGGATGCGTTTCGACGGCAGCGAGTTGACCCAATTGACACACGGCGGTCCGCTACAGGTCATCACGGAAACACACATCGACGACACAAGTACCCTTGCTAATTATCGGACGAAGAAAATTCATAGCCTGGCCTTTTCGCCGGATGGCAGCAAACTCTACTTCACTGCCCAGTCCAAGGCATGGTTGAGTTCGGAGGGGGAAGATTAAGGTTCCGTTCACCGGTGTTATTCGAGCGCCGAATGAAACCGTGCGTATTCAACTCCCATTTAGCAGAAAGGAAGAGGTTATGAAAGTCGCCGTATTGAAAAACCCTTATACGTTTGCCTACGTAGTGTCCGATGTGCCTGAGGAGTGCCGGTCCCGCCTGCTCGATGACCTGTACTGGCCGGTGGAGCAGAGTTTTTTGAAGCAGTGGTCGGACGGTCCCGGCATAGAGATCGTTGCGGGCAATTTTGAAAAACATGGCGTCGAGTCGTTGGAGCAGTTGATGAAGATCCGGCCCGCGCCATGGGAACAGGCTTTGTCCGCGTTCATCGAGAAACTGGCCGGCACGGGGATACGGTGGTATATACACGGCAGCGCCGCCATGGCCCTCTGGGGGATTGCCGTTGCTCCGCGCGATCTCAACATCATTTTTCCCGACCTGGCTGATTTCGACCGCGTCCGCCAACACTTTCTCAGTGAAACCATCTACCCATTAGAACGATGCGAGGGGTGGCTCATGGGCGGGCTGGGTGGGCTGTTCATCCACGCGAATATCGGCCTTGCGTTCAATAATGCCACCGATGTCCCCTTTGATATGCGTCCACTGAAAGAAATGGAATGGAGGGGTAGGACGATCGCGATCTCCCCGCTGGAGTGGCTCATACGTGACAACCAGCATTACGGACGCTCGGAGCGGGTGGCGCTCATCGAGCGATTCATGAGCAAGGGCTGACATGCTGATGAGGAGAGCAGGGAGATAACATGCAGCATCCACAGCATCCAGACCTGCTGGTCCTGAGCCGTTTCGAGGCAATGGATTTCACGGCGGAAGCGCCGTATGCCGTCATCTCGATCACCGATCCGGAGACGCCGCCAGCCGTGTTGAAATCTCCGCCATCCTGTCGCGGGGTGCTGCGGTTGCAGTTTCACGATATCACCCGACCGCAGGATGGGTATGCGCTGATGACGGAGGAGCATGCGCGACAAATTACGGCGTTTGTCAGCGCATGGCGTGAGACGGTTGACCTGTTCGTCGTGCATTGCGAAGGCGGCGTCAGCCGGTCGGCGGCGGTTGCCGCCGCGCTGGCCTGGTGGTGGAACGGTGAGATTGATCACTTCTTTGCCGAATACCTCCCGAATGATTATATTTATGCACTGATGGTACAGACGCTCCGCGGAGACGCCAGCGCGTAATTATGCCTAAAACGGTTACCGCTGATCGGATCGTCGGGCACTGATTTCATTTCGGATATACGCGCCGTGGGGGATGTGGACTCATACGGACGAATCTATGGTGGAGTGAGCGTTCTCTTGGTCCACGTTCTAAAGGACGTGGCTAACAGCAACAAGCACGCTGAAGCGCGCTGGAAGCCGATATGAGTCGCACGCTGGGTAGCAATATCAAATTCTAGGCGCGATTCGCATCGGCTTCCAGACTCGCTGCCATACTCGACCTCAGCCGTCCATCCCCTCCGTTCGCCGGGGTTTTTCATTCAGCTTATCAGATAATCTACACTCCACTCATTTAAATGTGACCTTTCCCTTTTCGCGGTGTCAGAGAAAACAACTGCAATAACTCCAAGCCGGAGGATACCATGCGCGTCATCCTGTGCTGCCTGCTGTCTCTCGTTGCGCTCGCCGCGTTCGCCCGCCCCTACGCGAAAGGCGATGTCATCACCCTGAAGGAATACGTGGGCCGGGAGTGGGCGGATGAGCTGATCCACTACGACCTGACTTTCACCCAGGGGGAGTTCCCCGGCGGGACGGCGCGGCTGCTGGTTAACGGAGCGGAAGCACCAGCGCAGTTTTCCGGGGTGGCGACCTATCCCGACGGCTCACTGAAGGCGGCGACGCTGTGGCTGGTGACGACCCTGCGCGCGGATGAGACGCGGGCCTTGACGCTGACGCCGGGGAAGCCGGCGGCGGGGAGCGACCTGCGGGTGGCGCGAAACGGCGGCACGCTGGAAGTGACCACCACGCTGACCGGGGCGCGCTTCAACCTAATGGAGAAGACCTTCGATCCCCCCATCCCCGCCGAGAAGGTGCCCTCATACCTGGCGGCAGTGCGCCAGCGCGGGGGCACGTGGGGCGGGCGCGGCTGGTTCGAGACGCCGCACAAATGCCGGTCGGCGAAGGTGTGGGTGGTGGAGGAAGGGCCGGTCTTCGTCACCGTCGGCTTCCGCTATGCTTTCGACGGCTATCGCGGCGCGGGACAGGATGTCTATGAAGGCACGGTGCGCGTCGCCGACCGTCAGGAGCTGCTGGAAGTGCGGGAAAACTACGCGCTGGGCGACCCGAAGGTGTATCGTCTCTGGAAGCCGAAGGACCGCGCGGACGAGATCAGTTGGGACTGGTGGCAGTGGCGCCCGCACGACGCCGAGAGCAACTTCTGCTTCTCGCTGTATGACGGCCTGCGCCCGACAACGGCGCGCTGGTTCGGCCACAATGCCACGGAACCGGAGAAGCGCACGGCCTCCGGCATCATGCAGCTTGACTTCGAGACCGATTACTCGCTGACCTACAAGAAAACGCATTTCGAGGTGGATATCACCGCGTATCACTGCAACACCCCCGACCGCGCGCTCTCCTACATGGCCTGGCGGGGCGGCGATGCCGCCAGCGACGCGGTGGGCATCATCGGCCTGCGGGCGGCGGAATGGATTCACTCCGACATGCTGCCGCGCCTCAGCCAGTCCATCAATCAGCACACCGGCACCGGCGGGCTGCGGCTCTACACCACGGCCGCGCCGGATCTCATCCTCAAGGCGCCGCTGCACCTGGGCCGGCGCGTGTGGGGGCTGGTGACGCTGCGCATGCCCGAGGCGGGCATCACCGACGACGAGGTGAAGGACGGCAAAGTCGTCCGCTACGCCGCCCAGCGCGGCAGTTCGCAGGCGCTGAAGCTGCGCAACAAGTATGGCAATCGCCCGCTGGATATGGTGAAGGACTGGGCGCTGGCATGGGACGCGGGCAAAACCTATCCTTCGCTCTTCATCAAAGAGGGCGGCATGCCAGCGGTGCTCGCGCGCATCCGCTCCAGCCAGACGCTGCCGCAGCGCGCGAAATCGCTGCAGTACAAGCCCATCAACCGCTACATCCTTGTCAGCAACGAGAAAAACGCCCAGGACAGCTACGCCGACCTGACGCGCAACCTGGACAAATTCATCGCCGGCGTCTTCGACTGGGGCTACAACGCGCACAACGTCGGACTGAATATCAACCAGTTCCCCTGGTGGATGCAGGAATACTCGGCGCAGTTCGACCTGATTATGGGCATGCCGGAAATCACCGCCGAACAGAAGGCGGCGTTGAAGGCGCGCTTCGCCTTCTGCGCGCACATGCTGCACGACCCGAATTTCATGCCGCCGCGCGTCACCGGCACCGGCTGGGGATCAGCGAATATGCCGGTGAACATGCGCGGCGCGCAGGCGGTCACCGCGTGCGCCCTCTCCGACAATCCGGACGCCAAACCGTGGCTGGCCGGTTCCAGCATCAGCGGCCCGCACTACACCAGCACCCAGGCCGACCCGCTGATGAATATGGCGCTGCCGCTCTACTACGCCGGCGCTATCCCGCCCATCCAGCAAAAGTATCCGCGGCTGGCAAAATTCACGCGGCTGATGATTGACCGCATGACCCCGCCGGAGCCGCGCGTCCGCTACACCCGCGTGCTGCCCACCATCGGCCACACGATGATGGAGTATGACAGCAACATCGGGAAATACGCGCTGTTGATGAACCTGACCGACCGCAAGCTGGGCGGCGAAGCCTACTGGATGTGGAAGCGCGCCGGCAGCGAATTGAGCGGCTTCATGGACGGCATCTACTATATGAATGAGGATTTCACCGAGCTGCAGCCGGACTGCCGGAGCGTCGTCTATCCCGGCAGCACCACCATCCTGCGCAATGGCTTTCCGCGCGAGGATGAGACGTATATGGCCATCCATGTGGGCAATCACGGCATTGACCACTACGACCGCGATGTCGGCTCGTTTCTGCTTTACGCCAAAGGCGTGCCACTGATGATGGACTTCAGCTCGATGTATCAGCCCAACTGCTGGCAGAGCCTCTGGCACAACACCCTTTCCTGGAACGTGAAGGAGGGCGCGCGCAAGACGCCCTGCCCTGGACGCGAGAACGGGTGCTACTACACCGTCAACAAGCTGGCGTGGATTGACCACCAGTACGAGCCGCACACGCTGCTGGACCGGGAGGCGGACACACAGACGCGGAGCGCGGACGGCTACAAGGAGCTGGGCGGGGAGATGACGGCCCATGCCTTCTCGCCGGAAGCCGATTACGCGCAGGCGTCCATCCCGCTGATGGAGTTCATGGAATGGCCGTGGCTCGATCACGAGGAGTCGCCCAACCCGCAGGTATGGGGGTCGTTCAGCGAATTCGCGCGGACGCGGTTGACGAAACCCTATGACTGGCAGCGGCGCTACCTCTTCGTGAAAGACGAGGACCTGCAGGGGCCGAACTATTTCCTCATCAGCGACGATCTGGACGGGCAGACGGAGCTGAGTCCGCAGGCGAACTTTTGGTGCCTGGCCGACCGCCAGCAGGTCAGCGGCGACCTGGTGTGCTGGACGGGGCAGTATACCGTGGACCTGGATATGTATGTCGCCTGGCCGAAGAAGCCGCGGGTCGGCACGCGGGAGTGGTGGCACACCCAGCGCGGGCCAGCCCGCGCCGACTTCAAGAACGACCGTGAATACCAGATCGCCGCGCACGTGCAAAATTCCCCCGGCAACGGCGGCTTCACCGTGCTGCTCTATCCGCGCGGGCGGTACGAGGTGCAGCCGACGTATCGCAGCAGCCGGGACGGTAAAACAGTGACGGTGAAGATTGGCGCGCGCACCGACACCCTCTTCTGCAGCCGCCGGCCGTTGGCCGCGACCGCGGATGGAGTGAAATTCTCCGGCACCGTGGGCGTGGCGAAGCAGCATCCGGACTACACCGCGCTGGTGCTGTGCGCCCCTGGCGAGATCAGCGCGAAGGGCATTACCGTCAAATCGGACGCCCCGCTGGCCATACGCCTCGCGGGCGACACCCTCACCGGCACTGCCATGGGCACCGGCGATGCGCTCCTCAC
>JAKIYB010000252.1:0-4477 GCA_022708765.1 Armatimonadota bacterium
CGCTGGCGTGCGCGCGGGCCAGCGGGTCGGCCTTGTGCAGCATGAAGACGGTGGGGGGGACGGGGTCGGCGGGAAGCGTCTGGTCCTCGCGGCGTAGCCAACCCTCGCCCAGGCCGGGCAGCGTCGCGCTGACGATATCGCCGCGCGCGTCGAGTGTGGCCAGGAGGCGCGCGACCTCTTTCATCGGCCAGCTTGACCAGTCGGCAATCTGCCGCGCGGTGGCGTAGACATGGCTGGCCAGAAAGCGTATCAGCACCTCGCCCATCGCCGCCTCCCGACGCTCCGGCGCGATGACCACCTCCGGCCACTCTGACGCGAGCACGTACCACCCGCGCTCCCAATCGGTGGTGAGTTGGTCCTCGTAGACCAGAAACGCCTCCTGCAGCCGATGCAGCGCGGGCATGATCTCCTTATTCAGCAGATCGGTCTCCTCGCTAAGCTGGTGCGGGGTGAGCGGTCCGGTGGTCTCCAGCGCCTCGAAGACGCGCCGCTGCATCCACGCCATCTTCTCCAACGGGCGGCAAAAAGCATTCGCGTAGAGTGCGAAATCACCCTCCAGCACATAGCCGATGGTCCTGTTGAGAAACCGTCCCTTCACCAGCTCCCGCCGCTCGCGATACCGTCCGGCGAGTACCATGTCGTCGAAAGTTGTCCGGTGCGTCAGGTTCGGCGGGCTGCCGGGATAGCTGAAAAACGGCGGTGACACCGGCTGCAGCCGCGCGAACAGCGCCAGGTAAGCTTCCGGCGTGTCCGCCGGCGCCAGTAGCCCCTGCCGGCGAAGGCGTTCCGCCAGCACCGTTATCAGGTCAATCGTAATCGCGGGCATAATTCTCTCCATCCACGTTAGAAACTATCTCAAAACGCCTCGCAGTCGTCTTGCGGGTCTTTTCCGCGTCTGGCGGCGTTGGCTGCCCGAGCATGGCTGACCTCATACACTTTTCGGACAGCCGCCTTGCCAGCCACGAAAAATCCTCCGCGATCCGACTACGATCCATTTTGAGATAGTTTCTAAATAAGGTATGTTATACTTTAACTGGAGACGGCATTATTGAAAGTAAGGAGATAGTTATGCGGGCATTTACTTTTTCGCAGGTTTTCATGCTGATCGGCATGGTTTTGTTTGCCGGATGTTCCGGCAATGTTGATACCGCCGGCAAGCTAGCAAACGCCTTAAAGAAGAAAGGGGTCAATTACACGGCCACTGAAGCACTTGCCATGCCCCCATTACCGATGGGATATGAGGCGGATGAAGCAATTGCACTGACAGGAGATAACTTACGCGTGGAGATTTACCGGGTGGAGAGCGAGAAATATTTCAAAATATTTCATACGGCAGTGATGACAGCGGTGGTATTTGATGGCGCGACGCCTGGAACGATGCGGACAAAACCCATTGCCCGTCAACCTTTCATCGTAGTAATTCGTCAGGAACCGCGACCGGGCGGTGTCAAGGACGCGATGGATCAAATCATCCCCCCGGCAGAGGCTGAGAAATAGCTCACCAGACCAAGTGGTCGCCGAGCACCGATAAAGAAACGCAACTGCTCATCGGTGGGGCCTTGAACTTCTGTGATCATCTCCATCGGTTCGATTAGTACTTCCGTCTTTCATCTCCTACACCCCCCTGAAGGAGGGTGCTACCAGTGTGAAAGACGCTGAAGCGCCTTGAGTTCCGCAGGTCACCAGCGCGCTTGAGCGTGCTTCCCTCCGTCAGCCACCTCTTTCAGGGGGTGGCGATAGTGATGTGCGGTAGTACTAAATTGCGCGGCAATGTTCCGCAGATAGTGGACTGAGTCGTTGCGGGGCCGTGAGTACGCATTTTCTCCACTCCCACAGAATCAGAGAAAATCCAGCCCTGAAACGGGAAATCTGCGCGGTGAGAAGGAGTGGCAAGTCCACAGAATTGACGAAAAACCCGTCCACCGTACGCGTAAAACGGCCCAGTGAGCGGGTGCAGAGAAATTTGGAATACTACAATGGCACGGGGGCGAATCCTCGAACCAAATCGCAGGCCAATCGGCCACGTATTGGTCAATCGCCAGGCATCATGTGAAGCCTTGATGTCTGGTGTCTCTCCAGTGCGATGCATAACCTGACTACTACTGTACCGCATGCATTGTCCCGCGCGAGATGTCAAAGGCTTGGAGTATGCTCAAGCTGACGGCGATAGGCTGTCGGCGAGCACCCGAAGTGCCGGCGGAAGCACCGGCAGAAGTAGGAGAGCTGCGGAATGCCGGCACGTTCGCTGATTTTTGTCAGACTCCAGTCGGTTCGCGCCAGCAGTTCGGCGGCGTGGAGAAGACGGAAGGTTTGCAAGCGCTGCATGACGCTGCTGCCGGTATACGATCGGACGATGCGGGTCAGTGTGCGACGGCTGAGGCACAGGTGTTCCGCGATGGTGTCCAGCGAGAGGGGTTCGTGCAGGTGGGCATGCAGGAACTCATCCAACGCGGTTAGGCATGCCGCCGGATAAGCGCGTCGGCCGACCGGCAGCGTGTCGCCGGCCATGATTGGTAGCAGACGCGCCAGCATCAGGCCCAGCCGCAACGGTAGGCGTGTGTCCCATCCCGGTTGGGCGTGCTGAATATCCTGCATCAACAGCGCTGCCTCGGTCAGCAGTTCCGGCAGCACCGGCCAGCGCCTGGGATGGATGACATCCAGTTCGGGCTCTGTCCAGAATCCCAGCGACAAGACGCGGCAGCAGTGACCCGGTGACGCCTGCCAGGCATGGAGGGTATCGGGAGCGTGAAAGAGAATGGTGCCGGGCGTAATCGGCTGTAACGGCATCGAAGCGGTGGCGCCGTGCCCCACCAGCAGCAGATCGACTTCACAATACCGATGCCGGTGGATGCCGCTGCTCCACCCGGCGTCAAGGGTGATTTCCTTGAAATCGCACAACCGCACACGCCACTGCCCAATGGGCAACATCGCCACCGTCGTCGCCAGCGACGCCTCGACGGGTTCAGTCGCGTCCATCCAATACGGCATGTGACGCTGCGGGTTATTGCCAGCTTCAGTCATGGCCCGATTATACCAATATTTGGCGTTTTCCTGTAGTGACAGCGACGGTATGGCGCCGTTATAATGGCCTTGGTCTCACATGCTGATGCCATGATTGGTGCTTTACCATGCGCTTCACCTTTGACATTGACTACTCACTGGAGCAGGCTGCCTGCAATCGTCAGCGCATGGAGGCGCGCTCCCGGTATGCCATCACTGACCGCGTACCGGTGGGTTTCTGTGTGGTGCCGCGCTTCTTCACCCCACATTTCGACATGCCGTATTGCGAATTCTTCCGCGACGTGGAAACGCATTACTACTGGCAACTGCAATTCGCCAAATTTCGCATCGAACACATCCCCGAGGATATGTTCTGCACCGGGCCGTCGCTGTGGGTCTATCCGTTTTTCGATAACGTCCTCGATTCCGACGCATTGGGCGCCGAGACGGTGTGGCCGGAGAACGAGACGCTGCAGTCCTGCCCGACCATTCACAGCGTCGATGCGATGGAGCGTTTCGACATTCCATCACCAACGGCCGGCCTCTGGGGGCGCCTGCTGGACTGGTGCATCCGGATGAAAGAACTGGCCGCAGAGACGCGCGTGACGCTTGGCGGTGCGCCGATAGAAGTGGTGGTCGGTGCGCCGAATATTGGCGGTCTGTCACCGCACATGCTGGCGGTTGATCTCGTGGGTGTTGATTTCTACTGGTGGCAAGTGGAGTATCCCGACGCCTGTCATCGTTTTCTCGCGAAAATCACGGCGGCGCTTATCCAGGCGCAGCAATATTTCGAACAGGTATGGCCGCGTCCACGCGGGGGCATCTGGTTAGCCGAGGATACCGCGCAGATCATGTCGCTGGCGTCGTTTCGCGAATTCTGCGTGCCATATGACCGCCGACTCTATCACGCACTGGCCGCTCCCGGCGGTGATTTCGGCATCCACATGTGCGGCGACAGCACGCATCTGCACCCCGCGCTGGTCGAGGACCTGCCCGTTACGAGCTTCGACCTCTTTGGCTACCTGGTGCCACCCACGGTGGCCGCACGCACCCTTGGCGGGAAGATGCGCCTGTGGGGGAACATCAACCCCATGCTGATGCTGAATGGCACAAAGGCGGCGGTAATAACCGCCGCGCGCGAGTGTCTGGAAGCGCTGGCGCCGTGCGGCGGTCTGCTCCTTGGCGATGGCGCGAACGTCTGCCCCGGCACGCCGCTGGCGAACCTGGCGGCGCTGACGGAAGCGGCGGAAGAATACGGCAGCGGATGACAAAGGCGATGCCATGAAACACGTCTACGATCTATCGGCACTTGCCTGGACGGTCGCGGGGTATACCCCGTATTTCTGGCTGTTCCAGTGGCGGCATGGCAATGGTTTCGGCGCATCCGCACCCAGCATTGACGTGCCGCCGATGCCGGCGCGCGTGCCGGGATCGGTGCAAGGGGCATTACGCAAAGCTGGGATCGTGCCGGACTGGC
>JAKIYB010000252.1:4487-6814 GCA_022708765.1 Armatimonadota bacterium
CCCGCCAGTGTGAATGGGTTGAGCACCGGCACTGGGTCTTCACCGCGCGCCTTCCCGATGACTGGCGAGATGCCTCCGCGCGTTGTTCCCTGGAGTGCCAGGGATTGGATTACGTGGGTTGGGTCTATGTCAATTGTCGGGAAGTCGGCACGTTCGCCGGCACACATCTCCCGCACGAGTTCGATCTCACCCCCTATCTGCAGGCGGAAGCGAATGAACTGGCAATTATTTTCGATCTGCCACCGCGCTGGCTGGGGCATTTCGGGCATACGTCGGAGATGACCGAGTGGAAGACGCGCTTCAACTACACCTGGGACTGGTGCCCACGGTTGGTGCAGACCGGCATCTGGGATACCATCAGCCTGTCGGCGGTGGCGGGGAGCGCGCTTCACGACTTGCGTGTTGATACTGACGTGGATCTGACGGACGGCACCGGCATACTGGAACTGTCGGGAGGCGCGACCTCGGCAAGCGGCGACCGCGTGCGGGTACGGCTGGAACGCGAAGGCACGATACTTCGTGAAGAGGAATACCAGCCTTCGGCATTGGCAAACGGCATTACCTGGAGCGGCTTGCCCGTCGAAATGTGGTGGCCGAATCTGGAAGGCGAGCACCCGCTCTACACCGTCACCTGCGCGCTGCTGGATGCCGACGGGCGGGAGCACGATCGCCAAACACTCCGCGTGGGCTTCAAGCATGTGGAATGGTTGCCGTGCGAAGGCGCGCCGCCGGAAGCTGACCCCTGGCTCTGCGTGGTGAACGGGCGCCCGATCTTCCTGCAAGGCGTGAACTTCGCCCCGCTGAGCGCGAATTATGCCGACCTGACGCACGCGGACTATGTGCAACGCCTGCGCCAGTATCGGGATCTCGGGGTGAATCTCTTCCGTATCAACGCCTGCCAATTCCGCGAACGCGCGTGGTTCTATGATCTGTGTGACGAAATGGGCCTGATGGTTTGGCAGGAATTTCCCATTACCTCGTCAGGTCTGGAGAACTGGCCGCCCGAGGACGCGAATAGCATCAAAGCGATGGCGGAGATTGCCGCGTCGTTCATCCGTCTGCGCCGGCATCACGTTTCGCTGCTGCTGTGGAGCGGCAGCAACGAGCAGATGGGCGCAATGGATGGCGGCAAAGCTGGCATGGGGAAACCGTGCGATTTAAGCCATCCATTGCTGAAACGGTTGGGGGACGTGGTGCAGGCGCTGGATCCCCGTCGCCGATATATCCCCACCTCGCCCCTGGGCCCGCGCGCCTGGTTCGACGTTGCGGATGCCGGCAAAGGATTGCATTGGGACGTGCATGGCGGAGCGGCGATGATGCTGTTGGCCGACGCCGAAGCACAGTGGGCGGCCGATGACGCGCTCTTCCGCGCCGAGGTGTATTGCCCGGGCGCCAGTTCGGTTGACGTGATCGAAAAATATGCCGGTGATTTCGCCACCTGGCCGGCAACGGCGGACAATCCCTACTGGACGCGCCTGACCACCTGGTGGCTCGATTGGGAGCGGCTGGTCGCCATACACGGCCGGGAACCCTTGGAGCTGGCGGAATACGTGGCCTGGAGTCAGGCGAACCAGGCGCTGATGATTAGCCGGGAGATGCAGACGTGCAAAGCACGATTTCCTCGTTGCGGCGGGGTGTTGATGTGGTCAGGGCATGATACCTTCCCCCTCACCATCAACAGCTCGCTCATTGATTTCGACGGTCATCTGAAAGCCGCGGCGGAAGCGGTGCGCCAGGTTTGGCGCACGCCGGTGACAGCAGTGATGGGAGACGAACATGACGGATGAGCAGACGTTCTTCTGCATCCCGCACAGCCACTGGGAGGGCGCGGTCTTCAAAACGCGTGAGGAATACCTGCGGATCGGGTTGCCGCATATTCTGCAGGCGCTGCAACTGCTGCGGCAATATCCCGACTACCGGTATACCATTGACCAGGCTTGCTACATCCAGCCATTCCTCGAACGGTATCCCGAGCAGGCGGAGGCGTTCCACCAGTTCATCGCGGAGGGACGGCTAGCCATCGTCGGTGGCACCGATGTGATGCTCGACGTAAATATGCCTGGCGGCGAGTCTTTCGTGCGGCAGGTGCTCTACGGCAAGGGCTATTTGCGCGACGCGCTGGGGGTGGAGATCACCACCGGCTGGCAACTCGATACGTTCGGTCATCACGCGCAGATGCCGCAACTCCTGCGACTGGCCGGTTTCACCGCCTTCTGGTTCTTTCGCGGCGTCCCGAGTTGGGAGCATCCCGCGGAATTCCTCTGGGAAGGTTTGGACGGCTCGCGCATCCCGGCCATCTGGTTGCCGCAGGGATACTGTAACCTTTA
>JAKIYB010000253.1 GCA_022708765.1 Armatimonadota bacterium
AGAGAGCGTTCATGTGACCACCACCATGCTGGTATAAAGGAGGACCCATGCATCACGTACCCGAACCGGTGTCGGACGCCGCCGTGCTCACCGAGCTTGCGGCCTTGCCGACCGACTCCATGGCGACACTTGCCGCGCGCTGGCAAACGCTGACCGGCCGTCCCGCGGATCGGCGCAACAAGCGCGCGCTCATCAAGCGCCTCGCCTATGCCATTCAAGCCGCCGCCTGGGGCGGGCTCTCCCCGGACACCCAGGCCCAACTTACCACGCTGTATCGCCAGCACACGCCCGTCCCCGCGCCCAGCGCGCCGCTGGTGGGCAGCGCGCTCCTCCGCGAGTGGCACGGCGAGCAGCACCGGGTCACCGTGCTCCCCCAGGGCTTTGAGTATGCCGGCCGTCTCTATCCCTCCCTCTCGGCGGTCGCGCGGGCGATCACCGGCACGCGCATCAGCGGCCCGGCCTTCTTTCGGGTGAACGGCGGTGCCCGATGACGACTGCCGTCCCCCCTGTCATCCCTGTGGCGATCTATACCCGCAAGTCGACCGAAGAAGGCTTGGAGCAAGCTTTCAACTCGCTCGATGCCCAGTACGAGGCGGCACTGGCCTATATCCAGTTGCGCCACCCCCTCGGGTGGCAGGTGCTCCCGACCCGGTATGATGATGGCGGCTACACCGGCGGCACCCTGGAACGCCCTGCCCTCCAGCGCCTCCTGCACGATATTGCCCAGGGCGGGGTGCAGGTCGTCGTCACCCATCGGCTCGATCGCATCAGCCGCTCCCTGCTCGATTTTGCGCAGCTCCTGCGCTTCTTCGAGCAGCATCACGTTGCCTTTGCCGCGGTGACCCAGGAATTCGATAGCTCCACACCGGTGGGCCGCCTCACCTTGAACGTCCTCAGCAGCTTTGCCCAATATGAGCGCGAGCTCATTCGCGAACGCACGCGGGAGAAGATGGCCGCCACGCGCCGGAAGGGGATGTATACCGGCGGAATTCCCCCGTTTGGGTATACGGTCGCCCCGGGTACCCACCAACTCGCCCCCGATCCGGCTGAAGCGGACATCGTGCGCCGGATCTTCGCGGAATACCAGCGGTGTCACTCCGTCACGACGATCGTGCGGTGGCTCAACGACCAGCAGATTCCCACCAAACGCCACCAGGCAGCCACCGGACGCCGGTATGCGGGAGGACGCTGGTCCAAAGCCTCCGTGCGGAAGCTCCTGGGGAATCCGCTGTATCGCGGGGAGGTGCGCTATCGCGGCACCTGTTATCCGGGCCAGCATCCCGCCCTCATCGATGCGGACAGCTGGCAGGCGGTCCAGGCCGTCCTCGGCAACGCGGCGCGTCCCTGCACGGCCCCGCGCCAGCAGGCGCTCCTCCAAGGCCGGCTTCGGTGTGGCCACTGCGGTTGTGCGATGACGCCGTCGTGTTGCCGGGATGGCGACCGCGTCTATCGGTACTACCTCTGCGCCACCTCCCACCGCCGGGGCACCCGCACTTGCCCAACACGGTCAATCCCCGCTGGCACCATCGAGAGCGCCGTCATGGCGCAGGTGGAGGCCCTGCTGCAGTCGCCGGAGCCGTTGCTCACCGCCGCGTCAGCTGGCACCGCAGAGCCCACCCCGCCACACGCGCATATCCAGCTGTGTGCCACCCTCCATGCCCTGAGTCAGTCCTGGGCGCAGCTCACGCCGGCGGCGCAGCAGGCGCACCTGCGCCAGCTCATTCGCCAGGTCATCGTGTATCCCGATCACCTGGACATCGATGTTGTCACCGCACCCCCCGATGCCGCTCCCGCGATCGAGGTGCTCCATGTCTGAGACCATCCGCCTCCGCCTGCCGCTCGCGGTGAAATCGCGCACGTATGCCCGCCGCTCGTCCGCTACCGCACCGCTGCCGGCAACGTCGCTCCAGATTGCCGTGGCGCGCGCCTGCCTGTGGCGCCAGTGGCTGGATACCGGCCGCTATCCGCACATCCACGCGCTCGCGACGGCGGTCGACAGCGATCCGGCCTATGTGGCCCGCGTGCTCAATCTGGCCTTGCTCGCGCCGTCCCTCGTCACCGCCATTCTGGCCGGCGGTCCCCTCGCCGCCGTGCCCCTCTCCCGGGTGCCAAAAGCGCTGCCGCTGGCCTGGCCCGCGCAGGTCGCGCTGTTTGCGCAGCTCCTGGCCACCCAGGCGCGACCACCCGACGTGGTCAGTCACCGCGCGACACCCCCGTGACTGACCCCGTCGGTGCCGTTTCCTCCAGCGCTTCCGCACCGGAGGCGGCGGTACATGCCTGGTCGCGGCGCGTAGGATGTGCCTTCAGCATCGCAAAAAACTGCTCAAGGGGCGTTGGCTGGGTCTGCTGGTGCCACGCTGCGTATGCCGCCCGCATGCTCCGTATATGGCCGCGCCAATCGCGATCCAACTCGCGCAATACCGCCACGTTCCCCGCCTGCAGCGCCCGCAGCATTTGGAGCGTCAACAGCATGAGATAGTCCACTTGGTGGCCCCCGGTCTCGTCGAGAAACGGAGAGTCGCCACGCACGTGGGCACCGACGGTGGCCGCGAAGTGGCACTCGGTCACCGAGAGGAACCGGCAGGCTTTGATGCCATGGAGCAGGCGATTGCCGTTTCCCCGCTTCGTCGGCCGCGCCGCATCGGCGGGACGGTGGCTCGCGAGTTGGTGGAGCAGGGCGACCCGCTGTTGTTCGATACGATTTAACGATTGTCGCATATGTCGACCTCCGCGTGGCGTGCGGCACCCGCACGCACGGCCCTCCTGCGGGCGATGTCTGGGGGCATACGCTCGGGGGCGGGCCGTCATGACGTTCCGCCCCCGGACGCCTCAGCGTGCTTCGCGCGAGGCCGCTTTGGCCGCCTCCGCATCTTGGGCCTCCAGCGCAGCTTTTTCACGATGATACCGCGCTACCAGCTCTGCGGCCCACTCGCACGGCGACTGCTGCCGCTCGCCTCCCTTCTCGCCCTCACGCAGGCGCTTGGTCGCCTTCAGTTCGCGGAGTTGGGCTTGCAGCATGCCGTCGTACATTTTGACGAATTCATGGTTACCTAACAGGAGCTGTTGTTGTATTTTCGCGGTATAGATTCCCACCCATTCGAGTTGCAGCCGATCCACCGACTGATTCACGCGGTACTCCGCCAGGAATTGCGCGAGAAAGGCCTGAAAAATGCGCATTTCGTCGTCGGTGAGTACCTGCTGGGCCAGAAACCCCGGCGCGAGCGGTTCTGGCGCTGCCGACCCCGTCGGCGTCGCCGTGGTCATCGACCTCTGCTCTCCCATTGGATCCTCCTTCTCGATGATCATGGATGCCGTGATCGACATCCGCGGTGCGCAACGGGCACGACTCCCGTGTGGCGTCCGACCGGCGCGCACATGGGCGGCACGGACGTGTCTGCTGGGCCGCTGCCCCAGGGATTCAGGCGCCGTTGTGAGCGATTGGTGTCTCTATTAGACCACACACACAGTAAAGTTGTCAAATCCGATAATCTATATGCGATATCGCTCCTCACCTGGTGGGCATCCGCCAGGTGACGGTCCCCCCTGACGACCACACACCGTGCCCCAGGCCCCCTGTCGCGGTGAAGCCGGCGGCAGGCGGCACGGCCTCCCACCCTTCCCGCGACCCGGCGCCCGCCGGGGGGTGACTTGACAGCGGATCGCAAATCAGTGATGAATGATGCACACCGATGTGTGCAGAAAGGAGCGACAGATGATACCCCTTCAGGATTTGACGTATGGCGTCGAGATTGAGACGGTGGGGCAACCCCGCCAGGCCGTGGCCTGGGCGATTCAGACGGTGGTGGGCGGCACCGTGCGGCATGTCGGTCACCCCACCTGTTACGATCCCTGGGAGGTGGTAGCCGCCGATGGGCGGGTGTGGTCGGTGGTGGCGGATGGCTCCCTCACAAATGTGCCCAGCGCCGTGCGGGCGGAAGTGGTCACGCCTATTCTGCGGTATGCGGATCTTCCCCTCGTGCAGGCAGTGATTCGCGCGGTGCGGCGCGTGGGGGCGCGCACGGATGAGACGACGGCGGTGCACGTGCACGTCGGCGCGCACGCCTTCACCGCGAACGCGGTGGCGCATCTCCTGAAACTCGTCTACCAGCAAGAAGACCTGGTCTTTGCCGCGTTAGGGGTCAGTGCCGCCCGGCGGGCACGCTATACCCGTCCGCTGGATACCGCGATGATGGCCCGACTGCTGCGGGTGCGCCCGCGGACGCTGGCCCAACTGAACCGGGTCTGGTACGGGGTATATACGCCGGCCCCCGGCCGGCACCATGCCTCCCGGTTTTGCATCGTGAACGTCAATTCGCTCTTCGTGCGAGGCACCCTCGAGTTCCGCGCCTACACCGCCGGCCACTTGCATGCCGGGAAAATCAAGGCGGCGATTCAATTCAGCCTGGCGCTTTGCGCGCGCGCGCTGAACAGTCGCGCTACCTCGGCCCGACGCCGCGTCTATAATCCACAGAGTGCCAAGTATGACTTCCGGGTGTTTCTCTTGCGTCTGGGCCTCATCGGCCCAGAGTTCAAAACGGCCCGGAAGCATCTCCTGGCGTTGATGCCGGGGGATGCTGCCTTCAAACGGGGACGGCCCACGCCGAAGGGGCGTACGGCGGGTGGAGACGTGCCCAGGTGAGTGATCGCCCCACCGTCACCCGGTGACCGCGGGGTTGTTGGTGGTGAAACCGATCGCCGCGGTGTCAGACCTGCGCGGATGTGGGGCGGTGTCCCCGGCGTTTCGGCGCCGCAGGCCGCACCGGTGGTGCATTGTGGCGTAGCGCCACGATCTACGCGTCAATCGTCTGCACGGTCGCCATCAAGCGTTCACGACGGCGGGTAAGGGTCCCGAGTTTGCGCGCTGCCGCCTTACTGCCGGATGTGAGCGCCTGTTTTCGCGCACGCAACTGCTGAAGGGTCGCCTCAACTGCTTCCAGGGTCATGGTCGCAATGGCCATGGGAGCACCTCAAGGTCGGACGGATCAGCGGTGAGTGTCGCATACCGCGTGATGCCTGAGCAACTCGGGACGTGTGCGCGGAGACCCACGGCCCGCAGGACTTATAAGCCCAACCCCGCCGCCGAATTCTCGGCAAACAATCCTGCTGACCGAATATACCGTCGGAACACCCGCTCGCTGCGATGCCCGGTCTGCTGCATGATGACGTGGGTGGGCACGCCGGCCCGTGCCGCGGTCGTCACATGGCCGACGCGCAAGCTATGCCCACTCACCGTGGCCGGGTCGAGGCCGACCGCCTCCGCCGCCGCTTTGATGATAATCGCCACGGCGTGCCCCGTCAGCCGGGACGCGCGCACGGTGGCATGGCGCGTGATGGGGCGAAAGACCGGGCCGGTGCCGATGCCGGCGCGCGTCACCCAGTCCTGATACGCGCGCACCGGACACGTCTCCGCATGCTGGCCATACGGAATGGCGACCTGGCGGCCTTGCCCTTCCTGGTCGGTTTTTGAGCGGCGCAAGGTGAGGCAGAGCCCTTCCGCGCAATGCTGCAAGTCTTCGATATCCAACCCCACCAGTTCCGAACGCCGGAAGCCGCCAGCAAAGCCAAGGAGCAGCAGCGCGCGGTTGCGCACCCCCTGGAGGGTATCCGGCTGCCCCGCGACCATGCGCCGGATATCGTCCGCCACCAGGGCATCAACCCCGTGGGCGGCGGTGCCCAGCGTGCGGCGAATGCCCGCCATCACCTCCGGGACCGGCGCGTCGTGGGTGGGAGAGGCATGCCCGGCCAGCCGATGGGCATGGCCGATGGCGGTCAATCGGCGGGTGAGCGTGGTGACGCAATGGCCGGTCTCTGCTTGCGCGGTGAGATACAAGGCGATGGAGGTCGGGTCTGCCGGCAATGCACACAAGCCGACAGTCAGGCACCAGCGGGCGAAATCGTGCCAGTCTTTCTGATACGCCTGCCGGGTCGCGTCGGCTTTCCCCGCCCGGCAATAGCCGTTGGCTTTCTCGAGCAAACGACCGAGTTCCGGGACGACATCATCGGGGGCGCAACAGGCCGGCAGCATGGGGATTGGGTCTCCTTCCTCGGTTAAGATAACAACGTGCATTAATGACATCTTCTTGAAGGTAAAGATAGCGTCAGCATCCCCAGCGAGTCAAGTTTTCCCCGCGTTGTCACCGCGTTTTTCGATAATGGGGCGCATTCTCGGCTGTCTTGCAGGCGCGAATGCCACTTTATCTTATGAGAGGAGGCATGTCATGCCCCGAAAATCCCGCTCAACCTGCGGAAAGATGTCAATCCCGCCGGTTGGCCGGTCACGGTGGCGGGAGGCCATCAGAATCGCCGACAGGAGGAGATAGCATGCGCTGTTCGCTCTGCCACCACGAGGTGGCCCCCTCCCTGCGCTTTTGTCCCCAGTGTGGGGGACGGGCGCTCGCGGAGCCGCCCCACCTGGAGGTGGTGGGGGTCGCGGGACGGATGCACCTCTTCACCGACATGGTGCGGGTGGCCAAGTTCCAGCACCGCACCGTCACCCAGGTGACCGACCTGCCCCTCGCCGAGATTCGCCACGTCATCCTCGGCCACCGAGGGAGTGCCCGCTACCTGCAACTGCTGCGCGAGGGTGAAGCCCCACCGGCCCCCACGCCCGCCGCGCTCATGCAGCATGCCGGCACCGTCGCTACGACGCAGAACGGCGTGCCGGCGTTGGCCGCGCTCTATCATGCGTTGCAGGCGCGGTGTCCCCAGGCAACCTGCACGTCCAGTATCGCACTCCCCGCGCCCGTCGCGCCCCCGCCGGTGGTGGCTCCCCCGGTGGTGGCCCCACC
>JAKIYB010000254.1 GCA_022708765.1 Armatimonadota bacterium
GTGGCGGTGGCCCAGAGGGCTGAGTTCACCACGCCGAAGCGTACCTCCTTGCCTTCCATGTTCCCGCCGGACTGCAGGACAGAGACTTGCTGATCCACGCCGAGTCGTGCCAGGACGGGATTCCCGGCTTGCTCGAAACCGAAGATGACCGCGAGTCCCATCAGAAACAGCACACCCATCGCGGCAAAGAGCGCCCACCCCTGTCGCTGATCCTTCGCGTACCGCCCGAAGGTATAGGTGAAGCCGGCCGGGATGAGGAAGATCGCCACCAGTTCCAGAAAGTTCGAGAGCGGGGTAGGATTCTCGAACGGGTGCGCCGAGTTGGCATTGAAGAAGCCGCCGCCGTTTGTACCCAACTCCTTGATTGCTTCCTGTGAGGCAACCGGCCCCATCGGGATGACCTGGCGCGCGCTTTCAAGCGTGGTGGCCGTCTGATACGGCGCGAAGTTCTGGATGACTCCCTGTGAGATAAGCACGAGCGCGAGCAGGATGGACAATGGCAGCAACACCCACAGCACGCTGCGGGTGAGATCCACCCAGAAGTTGCCCAATTCCTGCACTGACCGCCGGGTCAAGCCGCGGATCAGCGCGATGGCGATGGCCATCCCCGCTGCCGCGGACATGAAGTTCTGCCACGCCAACCCCACCATCTGACTGAAGTAGCTGGCGGTCTGCTCTCCAGCGTATGCCTGCCAGTTGGTATTCGCCATGAAGCTCACCGCCGTGTTGAACGCCAGGTCGGGACACATGCCCGGCACACCCTGCGGATTGAGTGGCAACACCCCTTGCAGGCGCAGAATGGCATACAGGATGACGGCGCTCACCACGCTGAAGGCGAGAAAGGCCAGCGTATACGAAGTCCAGCGCATCTCACGGTTCGGGTCAATCCCGACGACGCGGTAGAGCAGGCGCTCAAGGGGACGTAAGATCGGATCAAGCAGCGTATTTTCGCCAGCATAGACGTGCGCCATATACGCGCCCATGGGTTTCGTCAAGGCTAACACTACCAGGATGAATAGCAGACACTGGCCGATGCCCCAGATCATGGATTCTTCGTCCTTTCAGGCACTATAGCCGCTCGGGGTACAGTAAGGCATAGCCAAGGTAGCTAAGCAGTCCCAGTGCGATGATGCCGAGTATGACATTCTCAACCACACGTCTCTCCCGTCTGCTAGATGCGGTCTGCCACGCCGATATAGCGCGCACAGAGCCATACGAAAACCAGCATGATGCCCAGGTAGAGTAGATCACCCATTGCGTTCCCCCCTGTAAGTCTAGCACTTGGACATGCGCGCATGTGCATGGTTACAATCGCTGCGCACCATCCTGCTGCTCTTCTTTGTGCAGAAGTTCGCGCGTGGCTCCAGGGTGTTTCAAGCACCTGAGTCCGAGATGTGTGACAACAAAGAGCGCCACGGCGATACCGTCGCTAGTAATCGCTTGCTGCGCATGGCCGGTATGCGCCATGATGTGATAGTGGATGGTCAGCGCGATCCCGAGCAGAAGCGCCCAGACGAGGTAGTACAGGCCATACACGACACGCGCACGCATGAAGGCGTTAGGCACGGCGAGATGGAGCATCCACAGCACGAAGAGTACCCAGAGTATCATCCCCAGCATCGTCATTTCTCCCTCCACGACATGAGAAGCATACCATTCCGACTGTGAAGAGCCCGTGAATGTGGTGCGGAGCCATGTGAAAATGATGTGAAGGTATCACGAAGTTGTGGGCAATTCGGAGACCTTCAGGCGGAAACCGACGCCAGGTTCGGTGAGCAGGTACTGTGGCACGGTGGGATACGGTTCGATTTTCTTTCTGAGGTGACTGACATGCACGCGCAGCGCCTGGGTGTCTTCGGCGGCGTTATTGCCCCACACCTGCTCGATGAGCTGGCTGGACGTCACCACGCAATTCGCGTTGCGAGCGAGGTAGGCGAGGATGGCGTATTCGATGGGGGTGAGGGAGACCGGCTGGCCAGTGCGCGTTACCAGTCGCCGCGCAAGATCGATCTCCAATGCACCCAGGTGTATCACGGGCGGGGGCGTCTCGTGTTGTGCTGCACGGCGGAGCAAGGCTCGAATGCGCGCCAGCAATTCCCCGGTCGGAAATGGTTTCGTCAGGTAGTCATCTGCGCCCAGGTCCAGCGCGGCGATTTTATCTTGCTCCCCGCCGCGAACGGACAGGATAAGGATCGGCCCGCGATACCAGGCTCGCAATTCGCGGCACACCTCCAGGCCGTTCATACCGGGCATCGACAAATCGAGGATGACCAGGTCCGGCGTATGGTCGGCGGCAAGCTCCAGCGCCTGCTCCCCGTTCTCCGCCAGCAACACGCCATAACGACGCGCGGTGAGCAGGGAGTGGAGCGCGCGTCGGATTTGCACTTCGTCATCAACCACGAGGATCGTCGCCTCAATGCCGGATGCGGTCATGCGCCACCTCCCATGAGAAGACTGTCCTGTGGCAAGGCGATGACGAAGCGCGCGCCATGCGGCTGGATGTCCTCTACCCAGATACGTCCGCCATGAAAACGCACGATCTCGGCGGCAATGGCCAGTCCCAACCCCGTGCCGGTCGGCGCGCCGGTAGCCGTCATGCCGCGGAAGAAATGTTCGAAGATACGCTCGCGTTCTACTGCAGGGATGCCTGGCCCGCGATCCTCCACCCACATACGCACCTCGCGTGGCATGGCGCTGGCGCCGATAAGAATGGGCGTGTCAGCCGGGGTATAGGCCAGTGCATTCTCGATCAGGTGCAGCAGCGCCTGCAGCCACTGCTGAAAGTCCACCTGAATCGCCGGCAGATCATCGGGGATGGCAAAGGTGATGCGCTGGTGCGCTGAGTCGGGCAGCTTGGCCAGCGCGGCGCTCACAATCTCCCCGAATTCATACCAGTCGCGTTGTGGCGTCCAGGCATCCGCCTTCAGCCGTGATAAGTCGAGCAGCGCGCTGATGCTATCATTCAGCCGGGCCAGGTTGTCGCGGACCGCCTGCAGTTCTGGGCGCACCGCTGCCGGTTCCCAGACCACATCGCCTTCCAGCAGGCTGGTGATCGTTGCCGTCACCGCCGCCAGGGGTGTCTTCAATTCGTGCGAGACGGACGAGATCAACGTGCTCTTCAGCCGCTCGATCTCGCGCAGCGCTTCCGCCTTCGTGGCGGTGGTTTCCAACCGTTGTCGTTCGAGAAAGCCCGCGACGAGATTGGCAATCGAGACGAGCAGCCGCGCGTCATGCAGCGAATACGCATGCTGCTCGGTCCGTTCTCCGACATAGAGCACGGCCTCGACGCGCGAGGCTGATTGGGCGGGGAGATAGAGATCGCGACTGGCACGTCCCGGCGGCACCTCTTGGGGCGTCACGGTAATGGGCCATCCCTGGACGCCAAAACGCGTGAGTGAGGTGACATGCGGCAGACCAATGGCCTTATTCTGGTGCAGCACCCACTGTGCGCGACCGCGTTGCTCGTCATTCGGCGCGCAGGCGGCATCGAGACAGAGGGGTAAGACCATGCCGTCCATTTCGGCGACAAAGAGTATTGCTGATGTGGCACTGGTGATTGTCAGCACTTCGTGCAGCAGCACATCCGCCATCGCGCGCGTGGAGGAAATGGATACCAGATTGGCGCTTAAACGGTTCAGCAGAGCGGTTTCCTGTTCGCGCGCTCGTGCCTCCGTCTCTCGTTCCCGCATGCGGGCGGTTTGCAGCCCCATCACAATGCCCACGACGAGGAAGACGATCAGGGAGAGCCAGTCTTTCGGATCACGCACGATAAAAGTGTGATACGGGGGCAGGAAGAAGAA
Source organism: Armatimonadota bacterium (assembly GCA_022708765.1). Taxonomy (GTDB): domain Bacteria; phylum Armatimonadota; class Hebobacteria; order CAIYQO01; family CAIYQO01; genus JAKIYB01. The sequence continues at coordinate 3,801 of JAKIYB010000254.1, forward strand.
ATTCCAGACCAGGAACGACAGTACCGACGTCAACAGTGATGCGCGAAAGCCGACGACGCTGGCCACGAATACGACCAGCAGCAGGTAGAGTAGTGCCCACTGTCCCTTGGCGAAGTAATCACGCCCGAACAAGAAGAGCGCCGTCGCCACCGCCACACAGGCAATGGCGAAAAGATACCCATGCCGGTCCCAGCGTGGGAGGGAGAAGCGCATGGAGATACGATAGCACGAACGTCTGGAAAGGCCAATAATGATTCCGGCATCTTCACAAACGTTTAACAGGACTGCCGCATTTCGATCACATCGGCGCCTGCACCGCCGCATCATCGCCAACCATAAAGAACCGCCCGCACATCGTACGTGCCTCCACCGTCAGCATACCCCGCGTGCCGCCCCCTTCAAAGCGGGGAGGGGAGGGCGTTGGACGCAATGGACGCAAGGTTTCAGCTTTTTGAACTGATAGAAAGGATACGCTCTGCTGCACGCCGCCCCCGCTAGCGCGGGAGGTGAACATAACGCGTTTCGGCGCTGGCGTGTGTCCAGTGCGTCCAGTCTGACGGCAGGCAGCAGATTGATGCTGACAGAGGCGATCGCTGCTGTAGGAGGAATTTGCGTGCGCATGGCCAAAACAAGACGGCAACGTTTCAATTCCGCCATGCAAGGAGCCCACGATGACCGAATTGCTGCCTGCCGATTCCACGGCGCCCCTCGTCCCCGTCACGTCTGCGGATGCGCTCACGCCAGCCGAGCAGGACGATCTCCAACGGCACGAGGCCATCATCGCGCAGAATATCGGGGCGTTCTATGCCGTCGGTGAGGCGCTGATGGCGATCCGCGACCAACGTTTATACCGTGCCACGTACGAGACCTTCGAGGCATATTGCACCGAGCAATGGGGCTTCGGCAAAGCACATGCCTACCGTCTCATCACGGGCTCAAAGGTCTATACGGCGCTCGAAAAGTCTCCAAATGGAGACACGCTAGTATTGCCGCGTAGTGAAGCGCAAGTGCGGGCGCTGAGCCAAATTAAGAAGCCAGAGCTGCAGCGCGAAGCTTGGGTGCGCGCGTGTGAGGAATACCCAAACGGCACAGCGCCAGCACGCGTCATCGCGGTTTGCGTGCAGGCCGTCAAGCCGACGAGGCAGGAGAAGAAAGCGGCGAAAGCCAAGCCAAAATTCAACCGGACCGGCGACCGTGTCGGCTGGGCTTGGTGGACGTGGAATCCGCTGGAAGGGCCATGCCTGCATCGCTGCTACTACTGCTATGCCACGAACAACAAGGAGAAACGCCACTTCCGCGGTGAACCGGTGGCGGAACCGTGCCTGCTGACCGAGCGGCTCGCGGCGCCGAAGCACACGCCGCTTCCCGATGAGCACGAGGATGTGGCGGCGCGCCTGGTGTTCGCCTGCTCGCAGTACGACATGTTCGGCAAATGGGTGAAAGATGAGTGGATTCGCGCCATCCTGCAGGCGATGAAAGACGGACGCGATGGGTGGACGTATATCTTGCTGACGAAGAACCCCGGACGCCTGGTGGATTATGCCGACGACTTCTCGGCGAATGTCTGGCTGGGCGCGACCATCGACGGCTGCGCGACGACACCGAATACTGTCGAAGAGACGGAGTCGGCATTCCGGGCGCTCAAAGCGCGACGCCCCGACCTGCTTCGCTTCGTGAGCTGCGAGCCGCTCCTGGGCCCCGTGACGTTCACGGACATCACGCTCGTGAACTGGCTGATGATCGGCCCTCAATCCCAGATTATCGACGGCAGTCAACAGCAGCCGCAGGGCGAATGGGTCGCGAGCTTGCTCATGCAGGCGCAGCAGGGCGGGTGCGCGGTCTTCTGCAAGCCGGGGTTGGACCCGATCTGGCCGAAGGAGCATCCGGCAGTATTGGTGCCGGGCCAATAGGAACCTACACCGCCATGACACTGACGCCGGTCTGTTGCACGTTGTACCGCGTAAGCATTGCCCACACGGTGATGCCGTGGTGAGGATCTGTTGTATGCGGATCGCTGGGCCGCGTTAAGCAGGAGCTGCCCCGCTCGTGGAGAAAGGATTAGGCATGCATGAGGCACGGCAACTGGCGTTGACACTCCCACCGCACCGCAACCATGGCCTGTTCGCGGATCACTATCTCGATCACGTGCTGCCCGCGCGCGTCGAGTGGGCGCGGCTGGCGGAGGAGGCGGCGCCGGTGCTGGAGGCCGTGCGCGCCATCTTTGCCGCCTTTGTACCCAGCACCGATGAAGCGCAGACGGAGCAGGATCTCGTGCGCCCGGTGCTCGACGTCCTCGGCCACACTTACGAGGTGCAGGGGCGCCTGCGGGTGCCGGGGCGCATCCACAAGCCGGACTACGTCTTCTACCGCGACACCGAGGCGAAGAACGCCCTAAAGAACGCCACGCTCGATAAAACGCTGCCGGCCCAGGGTGGGCTGGCGGTGGGCGACGCGAAGTACTGGGGTCGGTCGCTGGATACGGCCCAGGGCGGCACTGGCGAAGACAACCGCAACCCCGCCTTCCAGATCTACTGGTACGTGCTGCACAGCGGCGTGGAGTGGGGCATCCTCACCAATGGCAAGCTGTGGCGCCTGGTACACCGCGACACCGCCGACCGGCTTGATGTGTATTACGAGGTCGATCTGCAGGAATTGGTGGAAGACGGCGACGTCGCCCGCTTCCTCTACTTCTATGCCTTCTTCCGCCGCGCGGCCTTCGATCCCGGCCCGCTCGGGCTGGCGGAATTGCTGCGCGCCAGCACCGATTACGCCCACGCCGTCAGCGATAGCCTGAAGGCTCAGGTGTATGACGCGCTGCGCCACATCGCCCAGGGATTCCTCGATTACACCCCCAACGGCCTGCAGCCGGCGCCGGAGACGCTGCGCGACATCTACGACAACGCCCTCATCTTGCTCTACCGGCTCATCTTCATCCTCTACGCCGAAGCCCGCGAGCTGCTGCCGGTGCGGGAGAGC
>JAKIYB010000255.1 GCA_022708765.1 Armatimonadota bacterium
GGCGCGCGCGGTGAAGAGCGCCCTCGCCGGTGTCAGCATGATCCAGGAACTCGCCGTGTGGAACCCGGGCAGCGCAGGCGTCACGCGTAACACGACATCAGCACATGCCGCCCAGCCCGCCATCGCCTTCCCCACCGGGGCCGCGGAGTTGCACTCCGCACATCCGGGATCCGCGAATTTTCATACCGCCCACCCCGCCCCCTCCGCAGCCGTCCCGCCCACCGGCCTGCGCGCACTGGGGCAATTCCACGGCATCTTCCTGCTGGCGGAAGGGCGCGATGCGCTGCTCGTGATCAACCAGCATCGCGCGCACGAGCGCGTCATCTTCGAGAGCCTCTGGGCGGCCCGTGACCATGCCCTCGCCCAGCGGCTGGTGTTGCCGGCGACGGTGCATCTCGGCCATCGCGAGGCGGCGCTGCTCGACGCCCAGCTCGACAACCTCGCCGCCTTTGGCTTCGACGTGGAGCCGATGAGCGGGCAAAGCTATCTGGTGCGCGCCATGCCTTCAGTGCTCGCCGGACAGAACCCGGAGACGGTATTGCAGGAGATCCTCGCCGACCTTGACGCCGGGGTGAACATCGCCGCCTTCACGCCGGAAGACCCGGCCCGCCGCGCGCTGGAGGAAGGCCGCCGCCGCCTGCTCGCCAGCATCGCCTGCAAAGGCGCCATCAAACCAGGTACCTGGCTCTCTCCCGAAGAACAAACAAAACTCCTCGACGAGTTAAGTCAGCTCCCCGCCCCCGGCATCTGCCCCCACGGCGACCCGATCATCATGACGATTTCGCGGTATGAGCTGGACAAGAAGTTTCAACGATAGAGCGACGGCTACATCAAAAATCACACGCTTCCAAATATTCTACTCCCCCATCACAGGAAGCTTACGGCTTATGGCTGCCATCCTTCACTCGCCGGCTGTCATGTGCGGACGAGTTGCCGGACCGAAGCCGCATCCCGAGACAGAACCATCTACAGTCCACCTCCGCAGGAGTGAAAAACCGCCCCCGGCGTTACGAAGCCAGGGGCGGTTATGTGTTCTCTTCTCTGCCCCCTCTCGCCTTATTTCAGAAACAGCTCAATCACCGGGACGGTGACATCCGGTTTCTGCACGGGAAGACGGAGGGTGACAATGTCGCCGCCGACGTCGCCGAAATGGGACTGCCAGTCGGGGCGACCCTGCACCGCCACCTGCGAGGCGTCGTTGAGGAGTTGGGCATATTCGATCTTGCCACCAAAACCTTCCAGGTGCAGCTCAACGAAGGGCCAGGCGAAGACATGCACATAGAGGCGGTTCGTCTCCGGGTTGTAGGTAAGGCGGCAGTCCCGCGGCGTTTTGAATTCCGGCGGCGCCTGGGTGCAGCCATAGATAGAGCGGCTATGGCGCTTCATCCACTCGCCCAGTCCGGCGAGGCGGTCAAGCGCGCGGGCATCGAACTCGCCGCGTCCGGTCGGGCCGACGTTCAGCAGCAGGTTGCCGCCCTTGCTGACGGTGTCAATGAGCATCTGCACAAGCTGATCTATGCTCTTCCACGACGCCTCATCGCGATGGTAGCCCCAGGAGCCGGAGAAGGTCTGGCAGGCTTCCCACACCACCGGCTGGCCTTCGTGCATGACCCAGCCGCGCGGCTGGAATTGCTCCGGCGTCTTGATATCCCAGCCGTCGGGCAGGTCAAGACGGTCATCGAGGATGATCTTCGGCTGCAATTCGCGCACCATGGCGTAGAGTTTCTCGCTCTGCCAGTCCTCACGCCCTTTCCCGCTGCCGTCCGGCTTCGGATAACTGAAGTCAAACCAGAGGATATCCACCTGGCCGAATTCGGTGAGCAGCTCGCGCACCTGGCCGCGCAAATACTCGGCATAGCGCGCCTGCGTGCGGTTTGCGTTCATTTCGTCGCGGTTCGGCGCGTTGCGATACGGGCCGATATGCGGATCAATGATGTAGTGGGGATGGTGCCAGTCAATGAGCGAGTGGTAGAACCCCACGCGCATCCCCTCTTCTCGGAAGGCATCCACCATCGGGTGCAGCAAGTCGCGGCCCGCCGGCGTGTTTGGCGCCTTGTAATCGGTGAGCTTGCTATCCCACAGGCAGAAGCCCTCGTGATGCTTGGTTGTGATGACGAAGTACTTCATCCCCGCGCCGGCGGCGGCGCGCGCCCACGCCCGCGGGTCGTAGAGATCAGGATCAAAGTGCCGGAAGTAGACGTCGTAGACTTCATCCGGAATCTGCTCGTTATGCTTCACCCACTCGTGGCGGGCGGGCAGCGCATACAGGCCCCAGTGAATGAAGAGGCCAAAACGGTCATGGACGAACCAGGAGGTATCGCCCGGGGTGGGCAGGGTCTGCACGACATTCATCAGTGTTCCTCCGCGAGATGTGAGGTGATTGGGAGTCCGGGGGTTATTATACCGCGCGAACAGGGGAAAGGCTATGCTCTTTCCGCGATTTTTCCGCTCGCTCAGCCAGCAAGCGTATGAAGAGCGGCGCGTCGAGGGCGGAGGAAATGTCCCCTATCCCGTCCCCCGTCTCCTCGACGTGACATTGTCTGTTTTAATGGAACAATTTGCGACGAATGTCAACTTTCCAGCCCTTGCATCGCCTGAGAACGCCGCCCAGGTCCAGGCGCCCCCTCCCGTACAATCGGACAACGCCGTGCCACCGCGGTGGCTGTCGGCAGGATTCCAGCACAGGAGGGCACGCGCATGCGCGGGTTGGCGGGGATAGCGGGACTGTTGATTTCGGTGCTGCTCATTATCGGGTGCGGCGGCGGGGAGGCGCCCACGCAGGCCTTGCTACAGGGCAATATTATCCAGGGACACATCTACTGCCCGGACACCCGAGAGGAGGTGGCGCCAGAGGCGTTGCTTCCCGTATGGGGTGCCGTAGTAACGGTACCGGAAACAGGATTTTCCGCGCGTACAAACGCGGCGGGCTTCTACCAGGTGGCGGTGCCGAAGACCGGTACCTACACCCTCGCCGCGAACCATGTATCCTTCCGCGATACGGTGACGGTGCCCTTCGCGGTGACGGGCGACCTTACCGAGGTGGATGCGATGCTGGGTGTTGGGTATTACGTCCTGGTCGGCATCAACGATTACCTGTATATCACGGACCTGCAAGGACCGGGTAATGACGTTGAAGGCATGCGCGCCACGCTGCCAATGTTCTCCGGACACACCACTGTACTCAAAGACAGGCAGGCGACGAAACAGCAAATCAAGAAGGCGTTCACGGAGGCTGCCCTGCGGATGCGGGAGAACGACTACTTTGTCTTCTACTACAGCGGGCACGGTGGGCGAGACGGCACCGCGGATTATATTTGTCCAACGGATACGGTGCTGACCGGGTACGAAAACGATATCATGGACAGTGAACTGCGCGACTGGTTGAAAGCCATGCCGGACCCGGCGCGCGCTACGATTATCATTGATGCCTGCTATGCCGGAGCCTTCTTCGATGGGGTGGAATCGCCACGCGGGGAGTCGCGCGCATTCGTCAATCCCCCGAACTACCGCGCACTGAAACAAACTAACTGCACAGTATTAGCCGCATCAGCATATAACGAATATTCCTGGGAGGACATTGATTACCTGGGCGTGGTGCGCGGCTTCTTCTCGCGCCATATTGTGAATGCGCTCAGCTTTGAGCGCAGCATCGCGGACGTGAATAAGGATCGCCTGATTTCCGCGCGCGAGTTGTACGAATACGCCTGCTCACGCACCATTGCCGACACCCAGGCGCAATTCCTACAGACGCCGCAGTTTCAGGAAGGGATGAATCCGGTGATTGTACGATATTAACGAAAGGCCTACCTGCATACTATCCCAAACAGTAACCTATCTCCCGGCAGGAATCACAGCGCTCTCCGTCGAATTGAATGACTGAAATACACACACCGACCCGGCGATGCTTTCGCCGGGTCTTCCGATGGAAGTAGCGATGGATGACCCCGACGAAACGACGCGCACGCTGGCTTGCATATCTCGCGGTCCTCGGGCCGGGCATCCTCGCGGCGGTGGCGGGTAACGATGCCGGAGGCGTCTATACCTACGCCAGCGCCGGGGCCGAATACGGCTTCCGCATGCTCTGGCTGCTCTTCTTCATCACCTTTGCGCTGATCGTCGTGCAGGAGATGTGCGCGCGCATGGGCGCCGTCACCGGCAAGGGCCTCTCTGACCTCATCCGCGAGAATTTCGGCGTGCGCTGGACGCTGGTGGCGATGTTGGCGCTGCTGATCGCCAACTCCTTCATCACCATGTCGGAGTTTGCCGGTATCGCCAGCGCCCTGCAGATGTTCGGCATTCCCGGCTACCTGTCCGTACCCGTCGTCGCCGTCGCCGTGTGGCTGCTGGTGGTGAAGGGCGACTACGGCACGGTGGAGAAAGGGCTGATTATTATCGCCTTGCTCTTTCTCGCCTACCCCATCGCCGCCTTCCTGGAGCCGGTGCCGTGGGGTAACGTGCTGCACACCATGCTCGTGCCTTCGAGTACCTGGCTTGACACTTCGCCGCGCTTCATCCTCCTCGGCATCGGCATCATCGGCACCACCGTCGCCCCGTGGATGCAGTTTTACGTGCAAGCCTCGGTGGTGGACAAAGGGGTGCGCACCCAGGATCTGCCGATGCAGCGCGCCGATATATTTTCCGGCGGCATTGTCGCCAATCTCGTGGCCTTCTTCATCATCGTCGTCACCGCCACCGCCTTCCTCGGCCGTCATCAGCCCATCGGCAGCGCGCTGGACGCCGCGACGACACTGCGTCCGGTCGCAGGCAACTTCGCCAGTCTGCTGTTCGCCGCGGGGCTGCTCGGTGCCAGTGTGATGGGCGCGCTGGCGGTGCCGCTCACCACATCCTACGCGGTCAGCGAAGCGTTCGGCTGGGAACGCGGACTGGGCCAGCGTTTTCGTCAGGCGCCGCTCTTCTACGGACTATATACCTTCATCATCGCCGTCAGCGCGCTGGTGGTGATGGTTCTCTCCGCCATTGGGAAAGATGCGCTGCTCATTGAAGCGATCCTCCGCGCGCAGCAGATCAGCGGGATGATTACCCCCATTATTCTCGTCTTCATCCTGTTGCTCATCAATAATCCGCGGCTGATGGGCCGGCATACCAACAGCCGCGTCTATAACATCATCGCCTGGGGCACCGTGGCGCTGGTCGGACTATTCATTCTCGCCTGGCTGGCGACGGAGCTGCTGCCGGGCCTGTTCGCACGATAAGGAACACGCTATGACCGTCCACGAATTTCAACAGCTCATCGAGCGCACCTATTATGAAAAAGACGCCGGCCGCGGCTGGCAGGAGACCTTCATCTGGTTCGTGGAGGAAGTGGGCGAACTGGGCCGCGCGCTGCGCGCGGAAGGCCGCGAACAGGTGGAAGCCGAATTCGCCGATGTCTTCGCCTGGCTCGTTACCCTCGCCAGCATCCACGGCGTGGACCTGGAAGCCGTCGCCCGGGCGAAATACGGCGCCGGCTGCCCGAAATGCGGCGCAATTCCCTGCGCGTGCGGGGAGCGGCGCAAACTCGACGAGAGCCTGTGAGGTTTGAGACGTGCGGCACACGCGGTACGCTGATTCCATCCGGAGAATCGCACGCATGACCATGAATCGAACCATCATCAGCCTGCTGCGCCTGTCGCTGTACCTGCTCGTGCTGGGCGCCGTCACCCTGTCCCACGCCCAGGGCAATGCCCTGCCGGAGACCATCGCCATCGGCCTGCGGACGAAGCAGGCGGAGGTGCGGCTGTCCGGGCTGGCGCCCATCCTGCTGAGCGGCGGCGTTGACAGTTTACCGCTGCCCGCGAATCTGCCCATTGTCTGCACGCTGAAAGATGGCGGCATCGCGGTGAACGACGCCAACGGCGTTCCGCTCTACGCGACGAAGGCCATCCTGCGCGTCGTGATTAATCCGGCGTCGCCGGCCACGCGCGAACGCAACCCCGACGCCCCGGTACCATTGCCGCAGATTCGCCTGCTTGGTCCCGGACGCCACTACGACGGCAAACCCGACCGCCCTTATCGCGGCTACTTTGAACTGTTGCCTAAAGCGGACGGCATCACCGTCGTTAATGTCGTGGGATTGGAGGAGTATCTGTGGGGTGTCGTCTCCTCGGAAATGAGCCCGCGCTACCCGCTGGAAGCGTTGAAAGCACAGGCCATCGCCGCCCGCACCTACGCCGCGCGCAACATCGGCCGGCTGTCGAAGCTGGGCTTCGACCTCGACGATACCGCGGCGTGCCAGGTCTACGGCGGCGTCTTCAACGAAGATCCGCGCACCACACAGGCGGTGAACGAAACGGCCAGCATGGTGCTCACCCATGACGGCAAGATCATTGACGCCGTCTACTCCTCCACCTGCGGCGGCATCACCGAATCCGCCGAGCACGCCTGGGGCAAGCCGGTGCCCTACCTGCAAAGCGTTGCCGATTACGAGCCCGATGCCGGCACGCCCTTTAACCCGCGCCCGGCGGACGAGGAAGGCTGGGCCGCCTTCTTCAAAACGAACCGCGGCCTGCACTGCCTGCAGCCGAAGTGGGCCAACCCCGAAGCCTTCCGCTGGGTGCGGCTGCTGACACGGAAAGAAGTGGAAACCGCGCTGGGGCTGAACGGCAAGATCGGCGCGCTGCAAAATCTCACCGTACTGAAGCGCGGTGCCTCCGGCCGCATCACCGCGCTGAAGGTGGAGGGCACGACGGGCGCGGTGACACTGGAGAAGGAACTCCCCATTCGCAAAGCACTCGGCGGGC
>JAKIYB010000256.1 GCA_022708765.1 Armatimonadota bacterium
CCCAGAGGATATCACCGAAGAGCGCCAGCGCCGCCTTCACTCTCGCGCGGTCCTCCGCCGAGATAAACTTGCTGCCCAGCACCTGGTCGCCCCAGATACCGATGCGGTTCATCGCCAGTCCGCCGTGCCAGTAATGGGTGGCCATCTCATAAATGCCATCGCGGTTCACAAAGGCGTTCAGCAGCGAAGTGGCCGTCTCCAATACGCCGTTAACCGCTTTCGCGTTCTGCTGGCCGGTCGGGTCGGCCCACATGGTGACCAGGTCGCGCGACCCCGGCTCGGTGTTGAAGAGATATTGGTGGAAGCCGCCGCCGTATTGTCCGCCGCGATCAGCCTGCAGCTTCTCGATCATCGCCGCCACCGACTTCCCCGGCATGAACGGCGACCCATATCCTGCTTTCGTATCGGGGTAGTCAAGCTGCATACGGCTGATCTTGTTCAGGTTGATGCCGCTGTGCAGGTTCATCTGCCGGGCGATAGGCTGCACCTGATACGGATCGGCGAGGTCAGCCTTCGTTCCGGTGAAGAGACCCCAGGCGAAGCGGACGCGCGGCGTCCACAGGTTCCGTCCCGCGGGGTGGTCATTACCGCGTTCGAAGGTCACCGTCAATCCCATCGCCCGCCGGTCCGTCTCGGGTAGTTGCCGCGCCAGTTGCGGTGCCGCGTCCTCCGGTTTCCAGGTATAGGCGGTGAGCATGCCGTCTTTGCGGCCAATAATGAGAAATTGGCTCGCTGCCTTGCTGTAATGCACGCGCGGCCCCACTAACTTCAGCGCGTTGCCCGGCGCGAAGGCGCTCCACGCGCCATTCGCCAGCAGAAAGAAGTTGCCGTTATGCGCCGCCAGCACGGTGCCGTCCGCCGCCCGCGCCGCCGTGCGGCGATTCGGCCCCTGGCCATGGTGATCGGCGGAGGTAAGGGGCTGCGAGGTGATGACCGCGCCGTCATACCCCAGGTAGGTGAGCGTGCCGCGATTGTCGCCTACCACCACCGCGCCCGTCAGAGGGTCGAGCGACGCCCCAAAGTTGAGCAGCCGCGTTTTCTCATTATGAAAGAACCGCTGCTGCGTCGCGGTGCCGGCGAAATTCAGCCCACCGGGCGCAATCCAGGCCGTTTCGATATACTGGTCACGGGTGTAGAGCAGCCTCACCCCGCCATCCTGCAGCCGGGTGAAGATGGGCCGCGCCACCTGGCGATGTCCCGCCGCCTGCGCCACCGTCTCCTGCAAAGTGAATGCCGCCTCGCCGCGCTTGCGGGTGAAGAGCAGTCCACCGGACGTCTCCTTCATGCCGCCGAAGAGGAAGAGGTAATCCGTGCCGCCGCTGCTCGCCTGGTAGACGTATGGCTGGGAGAGTTGTAGCGTCTCCCCTTCCACGAATGCCACCGGTTTCACGGTGAAAGCGCCGTTGGCGCCGCGTTCAGCAAGCACCACAACCTTACCGCTCGCCGCGCAAGCCGCGACCGTGATGCTGCCGTCCTCGCGCATCAGCAGGTCGGGATTCACCAGTCCGGCGCCCACCTTCACCGGTTTGCCGGGAGTGAGGCGCGCGTCAAACGCGACGTACCAGAGCTCGTTACCACTTTGATAGACGGTATGCAGGTTGCCGGCGGCATCGGTCTGCGTGGTCAGGTCGGTCACTCCTTGCGGTGCGGTGAAGAGATTCACCCCGCTCCACTCCGTGCGATAGGCCCGCGAGGCGCGTCCGGCGAAAATGCCGCACAGGTTGGCGGTCTCCGGCGCTTTGTCGTTGTAAAACTGCCAGTACCAACCGCTGTCAGTAATCCACGGGTCCCAGATAGCCAGCTTGGGATACCGACGCGGCACATCATAGGTGAAATCCACGAAGGCATCCAGTCCCGGACGTTCGTGCCACATGCGGTATTGCCGTCCATCGGCCTCATACCCCGCTGCCTTTGAATTCGAGTGATGTCCCCGGTATCGCGCCTGGGTGGGTTGCACGCCGTCGGCGAGATTGAGTGAATAGGCTAGGTCGCAGTCCGATTCCTCCTCGAAGAGGATTGAAGGTTGACCGAGTTCCACGGTGATGGTCGAGGTATAAAATCCTTCGCCGGCGGGGATGAGCGATCGGCCGTCATAAGAGCGCTTCTCCGGCCGGTCGAAGGTGTAGCGCACCTCTGCGACCACCTTTAACGGTCCGCGTTCCTTGAAGGTGACGCTCATCGTCTTCGCAGCCATCGAGAGCGTCGCGCCGGTCGCCGTCCAGGCGCCGTCGCGCAGGCGGACACCCGCCACCGGCGCGGGGGTGATTACGAATTGTGCCGGCGGCACAGGGATGCGCACGCCCGCCAGATCGCCGATGATCTCGTAGTACTCCGGTGTATTCATCACCGTCAGGCCGCCCATCGCTTTCGGCGCGCGCCCGCGGTGGAGCGTCCAGGTCTTCGTAACCCCCGCCTGCAGATCGGCTTGCACCGCCAGCGTATTGCCGTTCTCAAGGAGTTGATACGGCACTTCAACATTCTCGGCGTTGAGCAAATAGCTCGTTTTCGCATCCACCGGCGCCTTCAGATCAAAGTTGACGATCTGCCGGGGATGCGACACGCCGAACGCTTCGGTGAGGGTGAAGGTTTCAACCGGTTTCCCCTGCTGGGCCATGACCGGCAGGCAGGCGTAAACGAGCAAAGCGAGACATAGTAGTAGAAGACGCATGGATACTTCCTCCAGGAAACTCTCAAATTCTTGACACCGACGGGGGAGTGCCGTTGCAACTGTCAATCATTCATGCGCAGCGAGACAGGCAGCGTGGTAGTGAATCGGATAACCACGCCATCCTGGCCAATGCGATGGACGGTTCCGCTGGCGCTGATCTCATCGCCGTTTGGGAAAGTGATGCTGGCGGCCAATTGCTGACCAAGAAGAAAACCGGGGATACCGCGAGGAATAAAACGCACGCCGCCGCGGCTCAGGTCGGCGACGACATATTCGCCGGATGCCAACTGCACCATCGGGCGGATTTCATCGTCATGGAAGTATACGCGTTCATCGCAACGACGGTCGCGTGAGAGAGCAAAGCTCATCAGGTAACTCCATTAGCATAATTATACTACAGAATATGCGATTGTGAAGTGTATAAGGCATCAAGGGAATACAAATACCCCAAACGGTGTATACCAGCGACTTATTCCTTTCCGCGCCCATCAAACCAGTAGGTATGGAATTCCTCGAATGCTGAAAAGAGCGCGTCAATATTCTCTGGCGGTGTCGGCGGATAAATACCAACGATCAATTCCAGACCACCGCGCGGTGAACCGAGTTTGCGCACCGCTTCCTCCACCAGATCACGAATCTCGCGCGGCGTACCGAAAGGTACCACCGACTGCCGGTCAATATCCAGACGGATGCAAATGCGCCCATCCACCGCCGCCTTAATCTCGTCAATGCCATTGCACAGATCCTGCGGATTGCAAATCGTCACTCCCGAGGCAATGAATTCATCCATCAACTCAATGGTGTGGCCGTCGCTGTGCAGCAGCACGTGCTTGCCCGCCGCTCGCGCCGGGCCGAACACCTGCTGATAGGCCGGCGTGATCCACTTACGGAAGGTGGCCGGACTAACCATGGAGGCGGTCTGCGTACCCAGGTCGTCACCGGCGCTGATGACATCCACATCGAGTCGCAGATACTGTTCCACCACCACCCGGTGATACGCCACCAGCATATCAATAAGCGCCTGCAGGCGTGGCTCTTCGGTGCCGAAGTCCACCATCAGATTTTCGTAGCCACGCAGGTCATGCAGGCGCATAAAGAGAAAGCCGTGACCCAGTTCGCCAAAGGTCCAGTCGCCGTGAGCGCGCGTCGCTGCAATCTGCTCACCTTCCTTGATCCAGTCTCGGTTCCCCCAGGCGTCCTGCGTCATCGGATCCGGTGGCGCGTAAGCCGCGAAGCTGTCCCATTCCAACAGCGGATGCCCCACCACCTGTCCGATAATCCCCTGAATATTATGATGCCAGCGGCACCCCCAGGTATCAGTGGCATTGACGTCTATATCTACCCAGCCGTATTCGTTCGTCACCGGATACTCTTTCCCGCCTTTCTGATAATTCGGAAACAGTACCGGATGCCGCGCGACCACCTCCTCCAGTTCGACGCCAAGCTGTGCCCACGATGCACCGGAAATCGCCGGGTAGACAGGCATCCACTCCGGCCCGGTCATTGAGGCATTACGCAGGAAGTTTTCGCGAATGGTCAGCGCCATCTTGTTGCTCCTTACAGGTATTCCGGCGAGTCCGACATGCGTACCGTCAGTGTATTCGGACCCATCAGGTCCGGGCGGTGCTGGTGCCGCAGGTAGGTGCTTTCCACGTCGTCTGGATTCATCCAGCAGGCGCGCATATCATCGGTCAGCACATTCGCCGCGTCGCGCACGAATCCTTCTCCCTCCGCTGCAATAGGCGCCGCGCGCCGGCCATCGGCGAAGAGGATCTCTAAGAAGCGGATGCCCACCTCCCCGTGCGGTTGCAGCGTCACTCGCACCGTGCCATCGGCCTGCAGACCCGCCGGCAGCGGGAAGATCTTCATGCGCAGTGGATCGCTCCCGCCGTCGTAGGCCTGGTAGATCGTCTGCCAGGCACCCTCCGCATCAGTCGCCTTGATCGTCATGCGGCGGAAACATGGATCGGGTTCGGTGAGGTGCAGCACCAGCATGTCACGCTCCAATCCCGTTGGCTCTCCGGCAGCGAGGTGGTCGAGAAACGCCGCGATCTCCTCATCGAGCTTGTGCATCGCCAGCAGTGTGGACGAGGTTTGTTCCGCTGGACGATACCGCACCCACAGCGCCACCTCGGTCTCCCGCAGGTTGCGTAAGTCGTATTGCAGATCGCGCAACCGCGCTGCCGTATCCGCTGGAGGGGTGCGTTGCGGGTGGCGCAGCGCCTGGTACCACTGGCTCATCACCTCGCGCAGGCGTTGGCTGAAGAGTTCCCGCGTTAGCAAGTGTGTCTCGCATGTCAGCCGTACCCGCTCCGCATCGCATGCGGTTTCTTCGGCATACATCTCGGTGAGGGCCACTCGCCGGGCTAATTCCGGCACGCGCGAAAGAGCATCTTTCGGCAACGGGGTGATATAGCTGAACAGATCGCTGAGCACAGGCCCGCGATGGCGACTATTGCACGGGTCCACCAGCGCGGATGCGTCGCCGCCGACGGAACCAAAGCGCATCCACGCCCGGCCATCGGCGAAGGCTGCCTGGTCAGGCGCATACCCCTGCCAGGCGCCGGCGGCGGCGAATTCGATGCCCGTGCCCTCGCACTCGAAGAACGTGCGGCTCAGCTCCCAGATCGTGCTGTTCACCCCCAACACGCCCGGTTGGCGCCCATACGCATTGAGGAATTGCGCGGTATGCGAAGATGCGCCATACGGCGCCAGCACCACCTCATGACCGGCACGTAGAAAGATACCGGTAGTATCTTCCGCCCGCCAGTGCATAAAGGCATTGAGCGAGCGGCCGTTTCGGGTGTGATATTCCCAATCCATGATGATGACCGCCGAATGAAGGTCCGGCAGGCGCTCCGGCCAGTAGAGCATTTGATCGCCCCATAGCATGGGGCGTTTGCCAGCCTGTACCGCCAGTTCCGCCGCCCAGTTCACGTGCTCCAGATACACCTCCGCCATGCCACCGGCATCGTACTTCGGTCGACACAGCGAGCAGAGCCCGAGTTGATGGCATTCATCGCAGGAGATATGAAAATATGGCGAGGGGCTGATGGCGAACCACTCCGCGAACATCGCCTCCACCAGCCGGCGCGTCTCCGGTAGCGCGGGGCAGAGACTGTTACCGGCGCTGCCGTAACTGTCGCGCACGCCCTCGCGCCCCTCATTCAGGTGGGCGTAATCGGGGTGGCGCACGATGAAGTGCGTGTGTCCCAGGTTCGGCACGATGGGAATGACATCCATGTGCCAGGTAGCGCACCGGTGGATGAACTCCGCTGTCTCTGCCATCGTCCATGCGCCCGGCGCGGCGAAGCCGGGGTGGCTCTCATAGCGGATGCCGTTTTCCACGTAGAGGAAGACCGTGTTCGCTTTCAGCCGACTCATGCGCTGGCAAACCTCCAGCGCGTAGTCCATACGCTCGATCTGCCGCCCCAGGTCAAACTGAAAGCCACGGATGGGCAGCGCTGGATAATCGGTCACTTCGCCCAGCGGATAAGCGCCATCGCGGTACAGCAGTTGCGCCAGCGTCTGCACGCCATAATAGAGCCCCGCTGCATCGGCGCTGATTAGGGTAATCGTCTCGCCGCAAGTGAGTTGGTAGGCTTCTCTCGGTACGTCGGGCCCCATCCAGCCGGCGGCGCGCAGTGCTTCACGGTCCAAGTCGTCCGGCGCGATGCGCAGGGTGATGGCCGGTCCATTCCCATCCGGACGTATAGGCAGGTCAAGGCCGCACCGCTCACGAACGCGATCACGGCACTCCTGCGCGCACCGCACCGCGGCCGTGTCATCAGATGGACAGGCAATGCGCCAGCGGGAAGTCACGGCGGCAATGGCATCATGCCAGCGCGCCAGGCGCGGAACGGGAGAGAGGTACACGGACATGCGGCACTCCAGGAACTGATTGATAGTATCACAGACGCCGTATAACGGGAAAAGTTTCCCGCATCCGCACAATTTTCAGCGGAACGTTCCACCGCAAAGCGATGGGTAGCAGGCCGACTCATCACCCATTCACCACCGGGCACAGCGATGTCTCGCCAGACTACACAAGACCATCGTATTTG
>JAKIYB010000257.1 GCA_022708765.1 Armatimonadota bacterium
GATCTTTGATCTGCTGGCGCGTCTGCACGTCGAACAAAACTTGGCGGTGCTCTGTGTTTCGCACGACCTCAACCTGGCGGCTGAATACTGCCAGCGCCTGTTGCTGCTCTCCATCGGCACGGTTTACGCCGAAGGTGCGCCGACGGCCGTCATTACCCAGGAGAACCTGCTGGCCGTCTACGGAACGCTGGTACGGGTTGCCGCTAATCCGCACAGCGGGCAGCCGATGCGCGCGCGAGCCGGGCTCGTGCTGCTAATCCTGGCTCTCGTCCTTCTCGCCAGCGCCATCATCTCCGCCGGTATCGGGCAAGTGCGTATCGCCCCCGGCGAGATAATGCGCGCGATGGGGCAGTGGCCGTTTGGCGACGCGCCGGCCGACGCCATCACGCGCATCATGTGGTTTGAGCGCCTGCCGCGCATCGCGCTGGCGCTGCTGGCCGGCGGCGCGCTGGCGGTGGCGGGGGTGGTGATGCAGTCCCTCTTTCACAACCCGATGGCCGATCCCTATATCGTCGGCGTCTCCTCCGGCGCCGCGTTAGGGGCGGTGCTCGCGCTGACCCTCAACTTGCCGCTGTTACTCATCGGCTTCAGTCCCGTCGTCACTTTCGCTTTCCTCGGCGCGCTGGGTGTTTCCGGACTTGTGTATGGCATGGCGCACCGTCCTGGACGCGTGCCCATCACCACGCTGTTACTCACCGGCATTGCCGTAGGCAGCCTGCTGCAGGCGGCCACTGCCTTTCTACTGCTCAGCCAGAGCAACATCGAGTTGCGTATGGCGACAAGCTGGCTGATGGGCGGACTGGCGCGGGGAAGCTGGACGGAAATTGGCGCGGTGCTGCCCGGCACAGTGGTGGCGTTGGGTCTGACGCTATGCTGGCAGCGCGACCTGAACGCGCTGGCGCTTGGCGACGACACCGCCCATCACCTGGGTATCCACCTGGGACGGACGCGGGCGCTGCTGCTCTTCCTCGCCTCTTTGCTGGCAGCGAGCGCGGTGGCGGTCAGCGGCATCATCGCCTTCGTTGGCCTCATCGTACCCCACCTCATGCGGATCGTCGTCGGCCCCAACCACCGCCTGCTGCTTCCTGCCTCCCTCCTCGGCGGCGGGTTGCTGCTGCTCTGGGCGGACGTCCTCGCCCGCACCCTCCTTAACGGCGCTGAACTCCCCATCGGCATCGTCACCAGCATCCTTGGCGCTCCGTTCTTCCTCTTCCTGCTGCATCACCGACCGAAGGGGACGTAAATCGTTACACCGTCATTCCACCCCGCCTAGTGCCTCTTCGCGGGCGACGATAGCAGTCACAGTGGGCGGCTGTAACAGGCAGGCGGCATCGCGCACCTCCTCCACCGTGACGCTTTCAATGCGTTCCAGCAACCGCGCGCTGTAATCAGGTCCCAGGCCGTTGATATGGCTGATCGCGATATCCAGGCAATGCTGACTGGTGGTCTCGTGCGAGAGGATATACGCCCCGCGCAGGCGACCCTTGGCGAAGAGTAACTCATCCTGCGTGATCGGCGTTTCGCGCATAATGGCAATTTGCTCGGTGAAGCCCTGCCGCGCGCGAGCGATATTCTCCGGTGATGTGCCGATAGAGACAATCACTTCGCCGGCATCGCGCATCGGGATATACTGGCTGCTAACCGAATAGGCCAGCCCCTGCCGATCGCGCAGGTTTATGAAGAGCCGATTGCTAAGTCCCCCACCCCCGAAGATGGTATTCATCACCGCCATCGCCGCCTGCGTGTCGTCGCCAAGCCGCGGTGCGTACCACCCCTGATACACCTGCGCCTGCTGAGCATCGGGACGCGCGGCAGTCACCATGCGGTCGGCTTCCACCGGTGACGGGAGAGGAGTGGGTTCCGGCGCGCTCACATTCGGAATGTCGCTGAATGTCTCCGCCAGTCGTGCGCGCATGTTATCCACGGCGAAATCGCCGACAACCGTCACATTCATGCGGGAAGCCTGCAACTCACGAGTGTACCATCCCCGCACCAGTTCCTCGTTCAACTGCTCCATCGTCTCCAGGAAACGCAGGCCGGTATTGCCGTAGGGATGGGAAGCAAACAGCGTACTCACCAGCAGACTGTTGGCCAGCGCCGCCGGCATATCCTGCGATGAGCGTATTTCTCCTTCCAGTTTCACTAACTCCCTCGGGTAGTCGCGGAAGGTGGAGTGCAGCAGCACATCGCGCAGTAATTCCAGCACCGTCGGAAGTTCCTTATTCAGGAAAACAGCGAGGAGCACCGTGCAGTCCGCGCGACTCATCTCATGCAGATCAATGGCGCGTTCATCCAACTCGCGGGCAATCCGTTCAGCAGAGCGGCGTGTGGTACCTTTTAGCAGAAGACGGCTGGCAAGTTTATCCACGCCGGCCACCGGCTCTTCGCGGATGCCACCATCAATCGTCACAGCCAACGCCATGCGCGGAGTTTCCGGCATTGGCGCCAACAGCAGCGGTAGATTGTTTGTCAAAGTGGATGTCAGGATATCCATTCCGGTCTCTTCTCTACCTGTTACGGACCGAGCAGCACCGCGCAGGCATGGTCGGGATTCAGATATTCATCGGCCAATCGCCGTAATTCGTCCGGTGTCAGGCTATTCAGGATGGGCAGGTATTCGGTATAGCCGGCAGGCGACTGCAGCAGGGTAAAAGAGTCGGCGAGAGCAAAGGAAAGGCCGGATGCGGTCTCCGCCTTTACCGCGAACTGTGCCTCCAGGCACGTGACTGCTTTACAGAGCTCGGCTTCTGTCGGCGGTTCGCTCCGCAACAACTGTATCTGTTCAGTGAGGTGTTCCTGCGCTTGCGATAGCGCATCGGGTCGCACGATGCCATAGGCGATGAGGTTGCTGCTGTCGCGCAGCGTCCAATGCGTGCTGCCGGCATCAATGAAGGGTGTATTCGGCAATTGCTCCACCAGGCGCTGATGGATGCGGCTGCTTAATCCTTCGCCAAGGATGAGGCTCAGCACGTCAAGTCCTATAATGGCGCGCAGGTTTCGCGCCGGCGGACCAAGGAATCCCAGGGCCACGTAGCCGACGTTGAGCGGCATGGTCAACCGCCGCAGACGCTGCGCGACGGGTGGTTCGTCCGGTGGGAATTCCGGATGAGCGGGCGCTTCAGCGGGCGCGAAGCGGAAGGTCCGCGCAACATCCCGCACCGTCTCCTCCGGCGGGAGATCGCCGGTGATGATTGTCACCATGTTGCCGGGCTGATACCAGTGATGATAATAGGCGCGGATAGTGTCCGCTGGAACGGCGGCAATCACCTCTGCCGTACCGATAACCTCGCGCCGATAAGGGTGAGTAGGATAAAGCAACTCTCCAAGGTTCGTGATGACCTGCCGCCAGGGATTATCCTTCCCCATTTTGATTTCTTCGATGACGACTAAACGCTCGCGTTTTTCCGACGGCTCGGTGGATGGGTCGAAAGATGGACCGATTTCCTCTTCCGGCAGCAGCGCTTCCATGAGCATATCAGCATGCAGATCAAGGGCAAGGTGATAGTATTCGCCAGCCCCCCCCTTTGGGAGTGTGACGAAATATTGCGTGATATCCTTGGAGGTACTGGCGTTCACCCGCCCGCCAACACCTTCCAGCAGGCGGTCGAAAGCGCCGGCGGGGAAACGCGCGGTGCCTTTAAACATCAAGTGTTCAAGAAAATGGGAGATACCGGATATCTCAGCGGTTTCCTCCACCGAGCCGACATAGACCACGGTGTGCAAATGCACAACATCGCCGGGTTTCCGCACCACCACCACCTGCTGCCCGCTCGCCAGCGTCGCCCACACGGCGGGATGATGCAGATAGGGTAAGCGTACCTCATCCGTTTTGACGATCTCCACGATACCATCCCTTCGCACGCATCCGCATTTATCCCATCAATTCCGTGTCTCCGCGGCAATCCCTTTTACACCGTTATTACAGGCTTTCAGGACTGGCATCAATATTCGTCAGTTCATTAATCGCCTGTACCATCATAGAGACGTAGGTCATGGTAGCGCCGCCGCCCACGCTGGCGGCGACCATGCCGATCTCAATCATCTCCTCTCTGGTAATACCCATAGCCAGCGCGCGCTGGACGTGATACGGCACGCAATACGGACACTTGGAGTAGACGGAGACTGCCAGCGCGGCCAGTTCTTTCGTACGAGCATCTACCTGCCCGGCGGTGAGCGCCTGCTCGTGAAAACGCACATAGGCCTCAAAAGTCTCTGGGCACGCATCACGAATTTCCGGATTCGTCTCCCGCAGGCGCTGGATAAATTCACGCGGATCAAATCCCATGGCGAATACCTCCTGACGGTAGTCTACGGCATCCCACCGCGCGCCGTGCCGAGATTCCGCTCACTCGCAGGGGCATTTGTCGCAATTGCGGCGCAAACGGGAGTACAATGTATGAGAAGGCTATCCACAGGTTTATCCACACCCCGGCATAATAAGGGCGAAGGGGTTTACACAGGATGGTGAATACCCTTCCGGTGAACCGATCACTCTGACAGGATGTTGGAGCGGGGGACTCAGTGCAGGAGTTCAGGACGAAAGCGCCGCGCACAGGAGGGGAGAGTCCTCCAACATGCAGCGCCCGGGTGGATGCCCGGGCGCTGCATGTTTGGTTCCTGTAGAGGATTTTTATACGTATTCGCCTTCGCGCGCCATATAGTCATAAATCGGGAAGCGACTGCACAGCGCGATTACCTCATCTCTGATACGCATGCGCAACACGGAATCGTCCGGCTGCTCCAGAACATCGGCAATCCAGTTGGCGATTTGCGCCATCTCCGCCTCACCCATGCCGCGCGAGGTGAGCGCTGGTGAACCAGGTCGGATGCCCGAGCCCTGCGTGGGTGGTTGGGAATCATACGGGATGGTGTTGAAGTTCGTGATGATGTTTGCTTCGCGCAGGAGATCTGCGGCGTGCTTACCGGTTAGCCCCTGCTTCGATACATCCACCAGCATCAGGTGCGTATCCGTGCCGCCGGAAACCAGGCGGAAGCCTCGCGTGAGGAAAGTTTCCGCCAGGGCGCGGGCATTCAAAACAACCTGGCGCTGATAGGCTTTGAACTCCGGCGACATCGCTTCCTTGAACATCACCGCTTTTGCGGCGATCACGTGCATAAGCGGTCCAGCCTGCACGCCGGGGAAGACCGCTTTGTCAATAGCCTTCGCCAGCCCCTGCCGGCAGAGGATGATGGCGCCGCGCGGACCGCGCAGCGTTTTGTGTGTGGTACTGGTGATCACATCGGCGTATGGCGCCGGGCTGGGATGCTCACCGGCGGCAATAAGCCCGGCGATGTGGGCGATGTCGGCCAGCAGGTACGCCCCCACGCTGTCGGCAATTTCGCGGAAGCGGACGAAGTCGAGGGTGCGTGGGTAGGCGCTGGCTCCGACCAGCAGCAGTTTCGGTTTATACTCGCGGGCAAATTCCGCCAGGCGGTCGTAATCAATCTGCTCTGTGCCGCAATCCACCCCATACGGAACGAAACGGTAGGTACGTCCGGAGAAATTCGCGCGATTGCCGTGCGACAGGTGACCACCCTGATCCAGCGCCATCGCCAGCACGGTATCACCGGGTTCGAGCAGCGCGTAGTAGACGGACATATTCGCCTGCGTGCCGCTTACCGGCTGCACGTTCGCGTGATCGACGCCGAAGAGCGCTCGCGCGCGCTCGATTGCCAGGTTCTCAACCTGGTCCACAAACTCGCAGCCGTGATAATACCGCGCGCCGGGGTATCCCTCCGCGTATTTATTCGTCATGATGGATCCGGTGGCGGCCATGACGGCGCGGCTGGCATAATTCTCCGAGGGAATCATGATGAGCGAGTGCTGTTGGCGGTCAAGTTCACGGTCGAGAATGTCGGCAACATCGGGATCTACCTGTCTGAGTAACTGCTCCATGATGGTTCCTTTCACGTCGCGCTATTGTACCACGTCACCCATGCGGCGACAATTCCTGACACAGCAAGGAATCGGGGTCCGAGCATGGAAGAAATTGCGTATGACGTCTGCGGCACCTGTCACAACGCCTGTTCTCCGCTCCGCGAATGTTCATGAAGCCGTAAAGGCGTTTCTTAGCGAGCTCAGCGACTGGGCTCAGGCGTGTATGCGTGAATATGCTGGCAACCTGGTCATTGATAACCACGACCAGGCTACCTACACCACGTCCTGGGCGCCCCTCATCCAGCGGGGCGATTCGCGACTGCTGGTCTTCATGAAGAAGTTGAGGGACGGGATCAGTGCGTGTTACTCCGCGCAAGGCCGGTGGCGGCATGGGTACTGGGGATGGCAGGAAGTGCATCATGGCACCGAGCATTTCGAGTTATTCCTCGGTACGTTATGGAAGCTCGATCCCCGCGATGCGGGAACAGCGACGCAGTTCCTCGACGCCGCGGAACACCTGGGAAATTGGGTACCGGAGGTGCCGGCGTGGTTCGACTGGGACACCGGATTATTTCGGGCGTTGCACTTCGGCACCGAACGTGTAGGCGACGGTCCCGGAGAATCGCTGAACGTCCCCGACCATTTTCGCTGCGTGAATCTGGCGTTGCTGGCACACGCGGTGAGTGGCGAAGCGCGGTACCTTGAGTTGGCGCGAGCGCATGGTTGGCGCTGGGCAATGGCAATTTGCGACGGGGAAGCGTTGCCGGCCGGGTTGCAGCCGGAAGGACCAGTTTATACGCTCTCTTCGGAAGCCGACACGCAATACCACGCCTTCGCCGGCATGGCGGGAGCG